>JAYRUI010000001.1:0-30266 GCA_041919175.1 Rheinheimera sp.
AGACTGCTGCGTTAATACGCTCTATCTGTGCGCCTAACGCCTGTAGTTTATGTTCAATTTGTTCATAACCACGGTCTATGTGGTAAATACGGTCAACCACTGTATTGCCCGTAGCCACTAAACCGGCAATCACCAGGCTGGCCGATGCACGTAAATCTGTTGCCATCACTTGCGCCGCGGTCAGCTGCGGTGTGTGCTGACACATAGCAGTATTGCCTTCCAGCTGAATTAAAGCGCCCATACGCTGCAGTTCCGGCACGTGCATAAACCGGTTTTCGAAGATGGTTTCGGTGACAACACCTACCCCTTCTGCCAACACATTCAGCACCGTAAACTGCGCCTGCATATCCGTTGGGAACCCAGGGTGTGGCGTGGTTTTTACGTTGACAGACTTCAGAGTGCGGCCTGTCATATTCAGCCTAATCCAATCTTCACCTGTGGTAACTTCGGCACCTGCTTCGCGTAATTTTTCCAACACAACTTCTAGCTCAGTTGGATCGGTATTACGGCAAGTGACATCACCTCCAGTGACAGCAGCAGCCACCAGGAAAGTACCGGTTTCAATCCGGTCTGGCAGTACACTGTGGGCAGCGCCAGTTAAACGCTCGACACCTTCAACTTTAATAGTCGCGCTGCCAGCACCACTGATTTTCGCGCCCATGGCTACTAAATATTTTGCTAAATCAACAACTTCAGGTTCACGGGCGGCGTTTTCAATAATAGTAACGCCATCGGCGAGCACTGCGGCCATCAACAGGTTTTCAGTGCCGGTCACACTGACCATATCCATCACCAGGTGAGCACCCTTCAGGCGTGCTGCTTTGGCTTTTATATAACCATTTTCCACACTGATTTCAGCGCCCATTTTACGCAGGCCGTCGATATGCAGATTGACCGGTCTGGCACCAATAGCACAACCGCCTGGCAAAGACACTTCAGCATGACCAAAACGGGCAAGCAAAGGGCCAAGCGCCAGAATAGAAGCGCGCATAGTACGAACTAATTCATAAGGGGCCATCTGACTGTGGATATGACTGGCGTCCACAGTGACCTGATGACCGTCACGCTGCACTTCTGCGCCAAACATGGTCAGCAATTTGAAAGTGGTGTCGATGTCTTTCAGCACCGGCACATTGCCGATCACTGAAGGTTGTTCCGCCAGTAAAGTTGCAAACAAAATGGGTAAAGCGGCATTTTTTGCGCCGGAAATAACCACGTCGCCTTTCAGGGTGGCGCCACCTGTTACTAAAAATTGTTGCATAAATACTTACACCGGAGGGTTAAGAAGTTTTTCACGGCGCCATTGAGTCGGCGTGAACGCTTTGATTGATAAAGCATGAATGGAGCCATCGGCAATTTCGGCCATCAGCGGTGCATATACCAGCTGCTGCTGTTTTACCCGGCTTAAACCGTCAAAACATTCACCTACAGCGGTCACTGCATAGTGACTGCCATCGGCACTAACATACACCTCAACCAGCTGCAGTTGTTCGGTTAAGCGTTGTTCAATCTGTTTAATGTCCATCAGGCTACTCGCTTATCGGCAAAAATCGTCTGACAACAATGGCGGTACACCACCTTGTGATCAGCGTAGAGAACAACAACCCGGCAATGCCGGGTTGTCAGAATTTATCGTAAGGAGATTTCTTCACTTACTGCTAAGGGCGGCATTATAGCCTGACTTGGCAGCGATTTCAGCTAGTCTGTTGGCAAAAGTGGCAACACATCGCTGACAGCCGCAAGATTACGCAGCTGCGTCGGCATTTGTGAAAAACGCAGGCTGATACCTTGTTTTTTTGCTTGCGCCAGCTGCTGCAGCAACCAGGCAAGCCCTGCTGTATCCACATGGCGCAGGCCTGCCAGGTTAAACTCAGCCTGTTTTGGTAACTTTGCCAACAGCTTAAAGGGCCAGTGTTTAACCACGGTATTGCAGTTCAGCTCACCGTTAAACTGCACTGTTGCGCCTTCCTGCTTAATCTCAAGCATCTTTTTTCTTCTCAGGCGCTTTAATAGGTGCTTTGGCTTTTTCTTCCAGCAGCGCCGCCACACTTAACAAACCCTGCTGACGGATAATGCTACCCAGCTCAGAGCGTTTGCTATCGAGCAACGAAATACCTTCAGCGACCATGTCATACACCAGCCAGTTATTGGCGTCTTTCACCCGGCGTAATTTAAATTCAATTTTAATATCAGGTTTACCAGGGTCGATAACCCGGGTTTTGATCGTAATAATTTTACGTTGTTTATCAACAGGCTGGCCTGGCTCAATAATCACTTGCTGGTCGCGGTATTGGGTAAACACACCGGCATAAGTACCCACCATATAGTTCTGGAACGCACCAACAAAGGTATTAAAGTCCTGCTTTGGCACTGTGTTTAATTTCACACTCTGACCAATCACATAACCTGCTGCATAACGACTGTCGATATAAGGCACCAGCTCTTCGTTCACGATAGTGCGTAGCACTTCCGGATCCGCTTTGATTTTTGATTGGTCGGCTGCAATACGACGGAAAGTCTTATCTGCCAGCACTTCCATCATTTTGTACGGGTCTTCATAAGTCGGCACTGCGGCTGCTGTATTCGCATTTGCAGTAAAACCCACGGCAGCCAGCAGCAAGGCTGCTGTTGTCTTCAGAATAATGTTCATTATTGATTCCCACGGTTGAATAAGAACTGACCTATCAGCTCTTCCAGTACGATAGCGGATTTGGTGTCTTCAATATGATCACCATCAGCCAGAATTTCGACGCTTTCGTCGACAAAACCAGGTTGCAAACCAATATATTGTTCACCCAGCAAACCCGAAGTCAGGATAGATAACGAGCTGGTTTCCGGGAAGTTGCTGTAACTGCTGTTAATTTCCAGTGTGACGACCGGCTGAAAAGCTTCAGGATCCAGCTGAATGCTTGCAACCCGACCAACCACAACACCACCGACTTTCACCGGCGAACGCGCTTTTAAACCGCCGATATTGTCGAATTTGGCATACAACTTATAACTCTGATCAGAGCCAGTTACACCGGTATTGGCCACTTTTAACGCCAGCAATAACAAAGCCGCAATCGCCAGAGCAACAAAAGCACCTACTAAAATTTCTAACTTACGTGTGGTCATCTTTTTATCCACCAAACATGACAGCTGTTAATACAAAATCAAAACCCAATACAGCCAGCGAGGCTGTGACTACCGTTTGGGTTGTTGCCCGACTGATCCCTTCCGAAGTCGGAACCGCATCAAATCCTTTGTGCAGCGCTATGACTGTCACCACAAAAGCAAACACCATGCTTTTAATTACACCATTGAGCACATCTTCGTTCAGATCGACATTGGCCTGCATTGCCGACCAATAACCGCCTGCATCTACACCCAGCCAGTCAACACCCACCAGATGGCCACCGAGAATACCAACGGCATTAAAAATCAGCGCAAGCAACGGCATACAAATCACGCCAGCCCAAAAACGCGGCGCTATCACACGACGCAGCGGGTCGACTGCCATCATTTCCATGCCGGACAGCTGCTCTGTTGCTTTCATCAAACCAATTTCAGCGGTCAGCGCACTACCGGCCCGGCCGGCAAACAGAAGCGCTGTCACAACAGGCCCAAGCTCGCGCAATAAACTCAAGGCCACCAAAGGCCCTAACATTTGTTCAGCACCAAACTTAGACAATACGGTGTAACCCTGTAATGCCAGCACCATGCCGATAAACAAACCTGAAACGACGATGATCAGCAGCGACAACACGCCAACCACATAAAACTGTTTCACATATAAAGGCCAGGCTTTGATAAACCTTGGCCTGCCCCACAGAGCACCCAATACCATCAGCGCTGCACGGCCAAAGCCCTGCACCGACGCTATGGTTGATGCGCCAAGTTGTTGTAATTTATCCAGCATTAATCCTTTAACTCCATCAGTTCCCCGGCATAATCCGCCGCTTTAAAATGGAAAGGTACAGGACCATCTGCCAGACCTTGTAAAAACTGCTGCACTAAAGGCGATTCATGTGCACGTAATTGATCCGGCGTGCCATGACCAATCACCCGGCGCTCCGCGACTACATACACATAATCGGCGATGCTCATGACTTCGTTGACATCGTGTGACACCACAATGGATGTCAGGCCAAGCGCGTCATTTAATGACCGGATCAGTCGCACTATCACACCCATCGAAATAGGATCCTGACCGGCAAAAGGCTCGTCAAACATCACAAGCTGAGGATCCAAAGCTATAGCACGGGCTAAAGCAGCACGGCGTGCCATACCACCGGAAAGTTCGGCCGGCATTAAATCACGGGCACCACGCAGACCAACGGCTTCGAGTTTCATCAACACCATCATGCGGATAATTTCTTCCGGCAATTTGGTGTGCTCACGGATTGGAAAAGCAACGTTATCAAACACCGACATGTCGCTGAACAAGGCACCGCTCTGGAACAACATGCTCATTTTTTTCCGGGCCTGATACAGTTCATTGCGGTTCAGCGCTGGAATATCAACGCCGTCAAACCAGATATGACCGCTGTCAGGTTTTAACTGACCACCAATCAGCCGTAGCAAGGTTGTTTTACCAATGCCGCTCGGGCCCATGATGGCCGTGACTTTGCCGCGACTGAACTGCATGCTCATGTCGTCGTAAATCACCCTTTCACCCCGCCGGAAGGTCAGGTTCTGAATGTTCACCAACGGCTCGACCGTTGTGTTTCCCATTGTTTGTTCCAACTTAATTCCCTTGTTTGAGCTGGTTGTGACTACAAACCAGTGGCGCCCCAGGCAAAAACGCCGCGCAATATAAAGTCAGGGACGTTCCGATGCAAGACTGCTGTTTAATAGTTCGGCGTATTTTACCCGCATTAACTGCATGAGTGGGCACAAAAAATTGTAATATTCGATTGCAAAAATCGAAACGTACGCCAATTCACGGTTTTTTTTGCAATTCCGGCAGATAAACAGGAAAATGTCGCAGTTTTGCAAGGTGCCGCTGGTTATTATGCCCTTTAAGCCTTGCCAGATCAGCGGTTAACCGCTTTGTTTCTGATATTTATTCGCATTTTGTCGAAGTTAGCTGAATATCAGCTTAACCACTGCCGGGAAAAAGCCTGCCCGGCCGCAGGAGATACGCCGTGACTATAGATTACTGTGCCAAAGCCAGGGCCGTTTTTGCCATTGAAGCTGCTGCCATTGTCGGATTAAACCAGTATCTGGATCATAACTTCGAACAAGCCTGTCAGCAGATGTTTGAATGCAAAGGCCGAATCATTGTCATCGGCATGGGTAAATCCGGTCATATCGGCAATAAAATTGCGGCAACCCTGGCATCAACGGGCACACCGTCTTTCTTTGTACACCCGGGTGAAGCCAGTCATGGCGACCTTGGCATGATCACCAAACAAGACATTGTACTGGCATTATCTAATTCAGGCGAAACCAACGAGTTGCTGTTAATAGTGCCGGTGTTAAAACGGCTGGGTATTGGGTTAATCGCCATGACAGGCAACCCACAATCAACTTTGGCCCGTCTGGCTGACGTGCATTTGTGTGTCAAAGTTGAGCAGGAAGCCTGCCCGCTGGGTCTGGCACCTACCGCCAGCACCACTGCAGCACTGGTAATGGGAGACGCGTTGGCCGTTGCTTTGCTGGAAGCCCGGGGTTTTTCCGCTGATGACTTTGCGCTGTCGCATCCGGGTGGCAGCCTTGGCAAAAGGTTGTTGTTACGGTTACAGGATGTGATGCACCAGGGCGAACAAATTCCACAAGTGCCTACTTCAGCCACCATTAAGCAGGCGCTGTTAGAAATATCACAAAAGGGCCTGGGGATGACGGCTATTGTTGATGAACAGGGTAAACTGGCCGGTATCTTTACCGATGGTGATTTACGCCGCCTGCTCGATTTACGTATCGACATTCACCAAACGCTGATAGCTGACGTGATGATCCGTAACTGTATTACCGCCAAAGCCGATATGCTGGCTGCTGAAGCGCTGAAAATTATGGAACAGAAAAAAATTAACGGCCTCATTGTATTGTCAGATGACAGAACCCCTGTTGGCGCCATGAATATGCACGACTTGTTAAGGGCCGGAGTACTTTAATGTCGAATTTATTCAACGAGTTATATCAGGATGTTGATGCCGGTCTGCTGCAACAAGCCAGCCAGATCCGCTTGTTGATTTGCGACGTAGACGGCGTGTTTTCTGATGGCCGGATTTACCTCGGCAACGATGGTGAAGAGCTGAAAGCTTTTCATACCCGCGATGGTTATGGCATCAAAGCACTGCGCCACGCCGGTGTTGAAGTTGCGGTGATTACCGGCCGTCGTTCAGCTATTGTTGAAAAACGTATGGCATCCCTCACTGTGCCTTTTGTGTATCAGGGCCAGGAAGATAAAATTCCTGCTTTTAATGAACTGAAACAACAGTTACAGCTGGATAACCAACAAATTGCTTATATTGGTGATGACTTGTCCGACTGGAAAGTGATGCAACACTGCGGCTTGTCTGTTGCTGTCAAAGATGCCCACCCATTTTTACGCCGTCACGCCCACTATACAACCAGTCTGCCCGGCGGTTATGGTGCCGTGCGTGAACTTTGTGATTTACTGTTGATCAGCCAGCACAAATTTGCTGGTTTTGACGGAAGCAGCTCATGAAACAACAGATTTTCTGGTTTGTACTGGTGCTGATTGGCAGCAGCCTGCTGTACGCCTGGCTGGATAATGAAGGCAACAACAACCCATTAGTGACAGAGCAGGAACTGGTGCCCGACTTTATCGCTTATGATTTGGTACGCACCAGCTTTGACAGCAAAGGCAATATGTCGGGTTTGATCCGTGCCAGCCAAATGTCGCATTTTGAGCAGCTGGGGCAAATTCAGTTTGAAGCACCTGCTTACACTATTTTTGAAGAACAACAAGCCAAGTGGCAGGTCAGCAGTGATCATGGGGTGATGTACCCCGACGATAAAGTGGTGCTGGAGCAACAGGTCATTCTGGACAACCTGAAATCAGGTGAGCTTTTTAACAAACTTGAAACCAGTCAGCTGGAATATTTGTTTGAACAACAACAGATCCAGACCAAACAACAAGTGGTGATCAGCGGTGATGGCTTTGCAATTAACGGCCGTGGGGTCGAAGTCGACTTAGTCAGCCAGAAACTTCAACTTAATCAACATAAAGGGACGGTTTACCGCCATGAAAAATAATCTGCTGCTGGCAGTGCTGCTGGGCCTGCTTTCGCTGGCATGTCAGGCAACAAACAACGATTTCTCCGAACCTGTGAATGTTAGCTCAGATAACTTTGACGGCAGTGTCAAAGAGAAAAAACTGATTTATCTTGGCAATGTGCTGGTCACTCAGGGCTCGTTAAAAATAAAAGCCGAGCGCCTGGAAGTAGACAGCTCCAAAGGTCAGGGCAAAGAAGTTTTTATCGCCAGCGGCACTCCGGCTTCTTATTCTCAGGTCCTGGATGGTGACAAACCTATCGAAGCTATGGCCAATGAAATTCGTTATGACGTGGCAACCCGGGTTTTAACCCTCACCGGCAATGCCGAAATTAACCAGAGTGGCAGCGTGGTAAAAAGCGCCAAAATTCAATACGATTTGGCTCAGCAAAAACTCAACGCTGAGGGCGGCAAAGACACCCAACGCGTCAGCACTGTTTTTATTCCAGAGAAAAACTAACGTGAAAACTCTTGTCGCATCGCATCTGGCGAAAAGTTACAAAGGCCGTCAGGTGGTTAAAGACGTCAGCCTTGAAGTGAATGCAGGTCAGATTGTTGGTTTGCTTGGCCCTAATGGCGCCGGTAAAACCACCACTTTTTATATGATTGTGGGTTTAGTGCCTTCGGATAAAGGCACTATCACGCTGGATGGTCATGATATGACCTTCGACCCTATTCACGCCCGCGCCCGTCAGGGCATTGGTTATCTGCCGCAGGAAAGTTCGATTTTTCGCAAACTCAGCGTGTACGACAATCTGATGGCTATTTTGCAAACGCGTGAAGATCTCAAAGACGAACAACGCGAGCAAATTGCCGATGAGCTGTTGGATGAGTTTAATATTACCCATATCCGCACCAGTCTTGGCATGAGCCTTTCAGGTGGTGAAAGACGGCGGGTGGAGATTGCCCGTGCTTTAGCTGCCAATCCGGCATTTATTCTGCTGGACGAACCTTTTGCCGGTGTTGACCCTATTTCAGTGCTGGATATTAAAAAAATCATTCAGCATTTACGTAACCGCGGTATTGGTGTGCTGATCACAGACCACAATGTGCGCGAGACCCTTGATGTCTGCGAAATTGCCTATATTGTCAGTCATGGAGAGCTGATAGCTTCAGGCTCACCGGCCGATGTATTAGCAAATCAGCAGGTCAGAGATGTATACCTCGGGGAACAATTCAGGCTATAGTTAGCAAAAAGCCAGTGGATACTGGCTGTCAGGAGTGACCAGAAGTACATGAAGCCATCTTTACAACTCCGGCTTGGACAGCAACTCACAATGACTCCCCAGCTGCAACAGGCCATCAAGCTGTTGCAACTGTCGACCATTGAATTACAGCAGGAAATTCAGGAAGCTCTGGATGCCAACCCGCTGTTGGAAGCGGAGGATGACTACAGCAACTTCAATGAAAGTGGCAGCGCACCAGAATCCGGCGACAAACACGAACAAGCTGAAATGGACAGCTACTCCAGTGACGAGCACTTTGACCCGGAAGTGCCAGATACCAGCGAGGCCATGACAGAGCAAAATATCAAAGAAGACTTGCCACTCGACAGCAATTGGGATGATTTAGTCAGTGCTGCCCCTGTTGCCAACACCTATAACGGCGAAGACGACAACGTCTTTCAGGGCGAAACCTCCGAAACTTTACAGGACTATCTGCGTTGGCAGATGCGTCTGACGCCTTTTACCGAAACCGACCTCGCCATTGCCGAAATTATTATCGAAGCTATTGATGTCAATGGTTTATTAACCATCAGCTGTCAGGATATTCTTGATTCACTTGGTATGCCGGATGTGGAAGCAGACGAAGTTGAAGCAGTGATTAAACGCATTCAGCTGTTTGACCCTGTTGGTGTCGGCGCCAGAAGCATTCAGGAATGTTTGTTGGTACAACTGCGCCAGTTTGATCCGCGCACACCCTTTTTGGCAGAAACCTGCGACATTATCCGTGATTACAGCGAATATTTAGCCAACAGAGATTTCCGTTCTCTGATGCGTGTGACTAAACTTAAAGAAGACGACCTGCGTGAAGTGATGCGGCTTATTCACAGCCTGAACCCACGTCCGGGCGCCGATGTAATCCGGGAAGAACAGCAATACACTATTCCCGATGTGTCAGTGAAAAAAATCAAAGGCCGCTGGATGGTCGAGTTAAATCCGGATGCTTTTCCAAAAATCAGGATCAACGAGCAATACGCCGCCATGTCGCGCAGCGCCAGAAACTCGGCAGACAGCCAGTTTATCCGCTCCCACTTGCAGGAAGCCAAGTGGTTTTTAAAAAGCCTGGAAAGCCGCAACGAAACTTTATTAAAAGTTGCCAACTGCATAGTGCAGCAGCAACAAGCATTTTTTGAGCATGGGGAAGAAGCAATGAAACCCATGGTACTCAACGACGTGGCGGAAATGGTCGGTATGCATGAATCAACCATTTCCAGGGTCACCACCCAAAAATTCATGCACACGCCCAGAGGAATATTTGAACTTAAGTTCTTTTTCTCCAGTCATGTAAGTACAGAAAGTGGCGGTGAATGTTCATCAACCGCCATCAGGGCTTTTATTAAAAAATTGGTGGCGGCGGAGAATCCTGCAAAGCCGTTAAGCGATAGCAGGATGGCAGAAATTCTTTCTGAACAGGGCATCAACGTAGCGCGGCGGACCATCGCCAAATACCGTGAATCTCTGTACATTCCGCCGTCAAATCAGCGCAAGAGCTTGCTATAAGTGCTCATCAAAGAAGGAAATGTCTATGCAAATCAATCTAACTGGTCGCCATGTTGAAATTACTGAAGCACTGAGAGAGTATGTAGACAGCAAGTTTTCAAAACTTGAACGGCATTTTGACCACATCAACAACGTGCATGTTGTACTGAATGTGGAGAAATTAAAACAAATTGCCGAAGCAAAAATGCATTTAAATGGCGGAGAGGTGTTTGCTGTCAGCGAAGATGATAATATGTACGCAGCCATTGACCAGCTGATCGATAAACTTGATCGACAAGTCATTAAACACAAAGAGAAAATTTCTCGTCATTGATTACGGACTCATGAACTTAAGCTCAATGTTATCGAAGGACTGCACAAAAAGTGCGGTCCTTTTTAATAGTAAAAAACGCATTCTGGAATATATTGCCGAACTTGCGCACCAGCAGTTACCGCAATTAGCAGAATCCACTATTTTTGAAGCACTGATGGCCCGCGAAAAGCTGGGCTCCACCGGTATTGGCGGTGGAATCGCTATTCCACACGGTAAACTCAAAGATGTAACAAGCCCGGTATTGGTGTTTGTTGTCAGCCAGGATGCCATTCAGTTTGATGCTATTGATAATCAGGCGGTGGATATCTTCTGCGCCATTCTGATCCCGGAAAATCAATGCCAGACACACCTGACCACCTTGGCTGGCATCGCAAGGCTACTTAGCCAAAAAGATTTAACCCGTAAAATCCGCCATACAGCGTCAGACCATGACCTGTACCAGCTGCTACTGACGCATTCTGAAATGGCGGCCAGCAAATGAAACTCCTTGTCGTCAGTGGTCGCTCAGGTTCCGGTAAATCAGTCGCATTGCGGGTGATGGAAGATTTGGGTTACTACTGTGTCGACAATATTCCGGTAAATCTGCTGCCCACGCTGGCCAACGCTGTGATGGGGCAATATGAAAGGGTGGCCGTCAGTATTGATGTGCGTAACCTGCCGCAGGAGCCGGAAGAGCTGACGGATATTCTGTCTTATCTGCCGCGTAAAGTTGAACTCACTATTTTGTATCTGGATGCTTCTCATAGCAGTCTGATTAAAAGATTCAGCGAAACCCGCAGGTTACACCCACTGTCGCATCAGGCCATGTCGCTGGATGAAGCTATTCAGCGTGAACAGCAGCTGCTGGACCCTATTTCCAGCCGCGCCGATTTATATATCGACACCACTGACTTAAACGTGCACCAGCTGACCGAACAGCTGCGTGAACGTATTCTGGGCCAGAAAACCGGCCGGCTGGTGATCCTGTTTGAATCTTTTGGTTTTAAATACGGTATCCCAAAAGACGCTGACTATGTATTTGATGCACGTTTTTTGCCTAATCCACATTGGGAACCTGAGCTGAAAATTCTGACGGGTTTGGACCAACCGGTGAAAGACTACCTGGCAGCTCAGGACGTCGTTGGCCAATATACTGAACAAATTAACCAGTTTATCAGCACCTGGTTGCCTCATCTGGAACGCAATAACCGCAGTTACCTGACCATCGCCATCGGCTGTACCGGCGGTCAGCATCGTTCTGTTTATATTGTTGAAGCGCTGGCGGCACATTTTAAAGCGCTGCGGGAAGATGTGCAGATCCGCCACCGCGAACTGGTACGTCATCATGGCAAATAGCTTTTCTCAAACCGTCACTATTGTGAATCAACTGGGTTTACATGCCCGTGCTGCCACTAAACTGGCGCAACTGTGCCAGAAATTTGATGCCAAAATTGAATTACAGCAGGAAGGTAAAACTGCCGATGCCAGCAGCGTGCTTGCGCTGTTGATGCTGGCAAGCAGCAAAGGTAAAAATGTTGATGTGCTGACCCATGGTGCTGAAGCAGAAGCGGCGTTAAAGTCAGTGGTTGAACTAATTAACAACGGTTTTGACGAAAACTAACCCTGATTTTGCTCAGGGTATAGCCGCTAACAACACACTTTCTTATCAACCCGTTATTCTGATCCTGCTGTTTTTGCCAGCGGCTCGCCTTTCGCAAGCTTATCCCTTTGTTGCATCAGTTCCCGCCCTTGTGTCGCGGCCATGGGCGCCAGCTTCTGATGTAAAGCCACTTTAATCAGCATATAAGCAGTCACAGGCGCCGAGATAAACAAAAACAATGCAATGAGCAACTGCTGCAAACTCAATTGCTGTTGTATGCCGTTAAAAAACAACATCGACGCCAGCACCAAACTGCCAAGCCCCAAAGTAGTGGCTTTGGTTGGTCCATGCAACCTGGTATAAAAATCCGGTAATTTTACCAACGCCACTGAACCTAATAATACAAACAAGGTTCCGGCTATCACCAAGATGGCAACCCCCCACTCCAGCAGACTCATGGCTTGCTCCTATTCAATAATGTCGCCACGCAGCATAAATTTGCAGACGGCAACAGTGCTGACAAACCCTAACATCGCAATCAGCAAGGCTGCTTCAAAATGCAGACTGCTGGCGCCATAAATGCCATAACACAATAACAAGGCGATACTGTTGATATACATGGTATCCAGTGCCAATAAACGGTCTGGCATCGCCGGGCCACGCAATAGCGCCCACAGATTCAGCAATAACGCAAAACCAACAACCAGCATGGCAACAAGCGCTATGTGATTTAGCATTGGAATATCTCCTTCAGAGGCTGCTCGTATCGTTGTTTGATACTGGTGATTAGCGCCGCTTCATCCTGTAAATCAAGCACATGCAGCAGTAAATATCTTGGCTTAGCACTGCTGCCGTCCAGCTGATAAGGCAAAATTTCGGCACTGACAGTGCCAGGTGTTAACGACACAGTGCCGGCCAGTATAGTGAGAGGTAAAGCTTCGGTAATCGCCAGCGGCACCAACACAAAACCGGGGCGCAGCTGTTTATTCGGCCCGAGTACCAGTTTAATCACCTGCATATTTGCCACAACGATATCCAGCAGCACTTTGCCAACATAAACAAAAGCGAGGCTCCAGCGTCGCACTGGTGGTTGTGGATCAGAAAAAGATGCAGTCAAGAGCGGGATCAACACCGCAAGCACAGTGCCTGCCAGTAAATGCACTGGTGCAAGGCTGTTATTCAATAAAATCCAGACCACAAACAGCAAGAAACTGCGGGCAGGTGTTGGGAATACCCTGTGAAATACAGCCATATTATTGGCCTCCTGTCGCATACACATTTGGCAACTGCAGCAACTGCATCGCAGCGTCCAAACAGAACTGCATCATTGTCTCACCAAATATTACCAGCATCGGACTAGCTGCCAATAACAGCACCACAGCGCCCCATTGCACCGGCTGCGCTTTATTGGCTGTCGCAGCCTGTTGATTCACCCGCCAGAACAACGTGCTACCGGCGCGGCTCAGCGCTATTAACACCATTAAACTGCTGAGCAATAACACCGGCCATAACGCAATACGGTCAGGCAACTCAGTTGCGGCCTGCAATAACCAGATTTTGGCGGCAAAACCGGAAAGCGGCGGCATGCCCACTACCACTAAAGCAGAGACAAAAAACAGTATTCCCAGCAACCAGGCTTGTTGTAACGGCCTTCCTGCTACCAACCGGTCCTGCACTGTGCCACGTTGCAGTGCAATCAGATCCGCCAGCAAAAACAACGCAGCGGCTATCAGCGTTGAGTGCAGGCAATAATACAGCACGGCTGCAAGCGCTTCTGCGCTGCCAAGCGCCAATACGGCAATTAAACTGCCCACAGAAACCAACACCAGATAAGCCACCAGTTTCTTTAAATTTTGCGCCGCGACAACCCCAATAGCAGCAAGCAACATAGTGCCAAGACCGGCCAGCCATAAATAATCCTGACCAAAACCAGCCAGCTCGCCGGCATTCACACCAAATAACAAGCAAAAAACCCTGAGTACACAATACACGCCTACTTTGGTCATAATGGCAAACATGGCGGCAACGGCAGGAGATGCGCTGGCATAAGCCGCCGGCAGCCAAAAGTGCAGCGGCAACACCGCAGCTTTTAAACCAAAAACCAACAATAACAACCCGGCTGCAGATTTCACCACCAGCGCTTGTTGAGGTTCCAGCCCGGCAATACGCTGCGCCATATCCTGCATATTCAGGCTACCCAAGGTGGCGTACAACAACGCCAGCGCCAGCAAAAACAACGCCGATCCAAGCAGGTTTAACAGCACATAATGCAAGGCTGCTTTGGTTCTGGCTTTACCACCGCCGTGCAACAACAAGCCATAAGAGGAAATCAGCAGTACTTCAAAAAATACAAAAAGATTAAATAAATCAGCAGTTAAAAACGCACCATGAATGCCCATCAGCAAAAACTGTAGCAGCGGCTGAAAATAAGCACCACGCTCATCCTCACCGGCCAGGCTGTATAACCAACAGCAACAAGCCAGCACTGTGCTTAACAGCACAAAAAGCGCCGACACTTTGTCATGCAGCAGCACGATGCCAAAAGGTGCAGGCCAGTTGCCAAGCAGATAAAAACTCTGCACCCCGGCAGCACTTTGCATCAGCCCAAAAACAGCGCTTACCAATAACAGCAGCAAAGCAATACCGCTAAACCAACGCCGTTTCACAACAGAAGCCTGCAGCGGCGGCAATAACAATAAAGCGCCGGTCAATAACGGCAGTAAAATTGGCAGAATAATAAAATGCTGATTCAAAGCCGCGGCTCCTTCTGCAGGTTCTGCCTGGCGCCACTGTCACCATCTACATGATCATTGCCAAGTTCAGCACGGGCACGAATCGCCAGGATCACTAAAAATGCTGTCATGGCAAAACCAATCACAATGGCAGTCAATACCAGCGCTTGTGGCAACGGATCAGCATAAATATCAGTTTGCCCAAGCACAGCACCTTTACCGGCCGTTAAACCACCGCTGGCAAAAATAAACAAATTCACCGCATAAGAAAGCAAGGTAAGGCCCAATACCACAGCAAAAGTGTGCGCACGCAGCACCAAGAGCACACCACAACTTGTTAAAACGCCAATCACTATGGCAATTACCAGCTCCATTATTGTTGCTCCTTATGCACTGGTCTGTACCTGGTGGTCACTTTGCCAAGGTTCGCCAGAATTAATAAAGTGGAACCAACAACCGTCAGGTAAACGCCTAAATCAAAAGCGATGGCACTGGCAAGCTCGATAGTACCAATCAGCGGCAGGTCAAAATAATCAAACCAGGATGTTAAAAACGGTTTATTAAACAGCCAGCTGGCTAAACCGGTGGCGCTGGCACATAAAATACCCAGCGCAATTAAGGTTGAATATTCCACTTTTAACCGGGGTTTAACCCAATCAACACCTTGCGCCACATATTGCAGAATCATCGCGACCGCAGTGATCAGGCCAGCGACAAAACCACCGCCGGGTAAATTGTGACCCCGGAAAAAAATGTACACAGAAACCATCAGCGCCAATGGCAACAATGCCTGCGACACCACAGCCAGCAGCAGTGGATGCCTGTCCAACGCCCAGCGCCGCCCTTCACCATCGGCACCCGCCATAAAACGTGGAATACCGGTCAGCATTTTAAAGATGCCAAGGGCTGCAATGCCCAACACGGTAATTTCCCCTAAAGTATCAAAACCGCGGAAATCAACCAGAATGACATTCACCACATTGGTACCACCACCACCGGTTTTGGCATTTTGCAGGAAATAATCAGCAATAGTGTCTGTTTGTTGTGTCAGCATGGCAAAAGCCAGGCTACCAATCACAATACCAATGCCGGAAGCCAATGTCAGATCACGCACCAGATGACCCGGAGCAGACTGCTTCACCGATTTATGGGGCAGGAAATACAAGGCCAACATTAAAAGCACCACAGTCACCACTTCAACCGACAACTGAGTTAAAGCCAGATCCGGCGCAGAAAAGCGTACAAAAGCGAGACTCACCATTAAGCCAACTACAGATATCATCACCAGTGACAATAAACGCTGTCTGATGGTGAGCACAGTGGCAATGGCGGCAAGACACAAAATAACAGCGCCAACCAACACCACGGTATCCATTGCCAAAGCAGGTCTGTCGCCTTGCAATGAGGGCAACTGTAATAATGGTGCCCCGGCTAACAGCAACACCAGCAATAACATCAGCCCGGCAAAACGTTGATAACTGCCATTATCTACAAAATCGTTCACACGACGACACCAGCGCACAAAACGTTGCAACAGATTTTCAAAACGGTAGATAGCGGCCTTTTCGGCAAAACCTGCCTGAAATACAAACAGATGCTTGCGGTTAATATAAAGTACCAGACCGCCAATTAACGCCAGCACGCTCATTAACAGCGGAATGTTAAAGCCATGCCAAAGCGCCAGACTATATTCAGGTGCGGGAGCACCAAGAACGGCTGCAGAAGCCTGTGACAGCAAGTCGCCGATAAACCACTGCGGAAACACACCAAGTAAGACACAAAACGCCACCAGAATTTCCATCGGTACCCGCATATAACGCGGCGGTTCATGCGGCGTCTTACTCAGCCCTATAGGCTCACCGTTAAAAAACACATCATGAATAAAACGCGCTGAATACGCCACGGCAAAAATGGCAGCAACAGTAGCAAGTAAAGGGATTAACCAGCTTAACGACCCCAAAATGCCCTGGTGCAAGGTTTGGGTAAAAAACATCTCTTTGGATAAAAAACCGTTTAGCAGCGGCACGCCGGCCATTGAAGCAGAAGCCACCATCGCCAAAGTGGCTGTAACCGGCATGTACTTCCACAAACCGTTAATTTTTCGCATGTCACGTGAGCCGGTTTCGTGGTCAATAATACCGGCCGCCATAAACAAAGATGCTTTAAAAATAGCGTGGTTAATCAAATGAAAAATAGCCGCTACTGCCGCCAAATCTGTATCGAGGCCCAGCAGTAACGTAATTAAGCCTAAATGTGAAATAGTGGAATAAGCCAGCAAACCTTTGATGTCATGCTGGAACAACGCAAAATATGCACCGACCAGCAAAGTAGCCAAGCCTGTCAGAGTGACAGTTAAAAACCATAAATCCGTGCCGGACAACAACGGATATAACCGCGCTAGCAAAAATATGCCGGCCTTTACCATAGTGGCTGAGTGCAGGTAAGCACTGACAGGTGTAGGTGCCGCCATCGCATTAGGCAGCCAGAAATGAAACGGGAACTGCGCCGATTTAGTAAATGCACCGAGCAACACTAAAACCAGGACCACAGGATAAGCGGCATGCTGTTGTAACATCGCCGTTTTTTCCAGTACCTCACTGAGCTCATAGGTACCGGTAATTTGGCCAAGTAACACTATACCGGCCAGCAAAGCCAAACCACCTGCCGCAGTAATAGTCAGCGCCATGCGGGCGCCTTTGCGCGCATCTGATTGCCCGGACCAATAACTAATCAGCAAAAATGAACTGATGCTGGTGAGCTCCCAGAAAAACCACATTTGCAGCAGGTTGCCGGAAAGCACCACACCCAACATGGCGAACATAAACAACATTAAAAATGCGTAAAACCTGGCCATCGAGTCTTGCGCTGACAGGTAATAGCGGGCGTAAAGAATGACTAAGAGACCAATACAGAGGATAAGCAGGCTGAATAAAAAGGATAAACCATCAAGATGCAGGCTGAAATTCAGCCCTATCAGTGGTAACCACTGCACCTGAAAACGAACAACTTCGCCGGCAAATATTGTTCCGCCAAAAGGTAACAGCAGCAATAAAGCAATAGCGGGAAAACAGGCAACCAGAAACGCCAGCTGGCTACGTTGCCAATACCGGCCTGCCACAGCCGCCAGACTAGCCAATAAAGGTAACAGAACTATCCATAATAAAGTGCTCACCAATATAGGTTCCTCGCTGGGTATTTTGGCCGCTGGCCCTGCCTTGCTACAGTTTTAACACAAACTGGCGACAGCTCTTGTTGCTCCTGCACATCAGGATGATGTCGTGACATTGTTGATGCTGATATGGCGGCGGGTTCTGAATCTTTAAAGTAAGTACCAGATAAACGGGGAGTTATCTGCGATAAAACCCCGTTTTATGTCTGGTTTAGTGCCCTGTCACCGCTGCGGCGCCCGGCACGTAATGATGGATCCAGCCCATCTCGTAAAACCAGTGGGTTACTTCGGGAAGTATAATCACTGTGCTGACCAAACCGACAATGGTGAGGACTATGGTATACGGAATAGCCATCCACACCATCTTGGCATAAGACAACCGGATGAGCGGTGCCAAAGCACTGGTCAGCAGGAATAAAAATGCTGCCTGGCCATTCGGTGTGGCCACACTTGGCAGGTTAGTACCGGTATTAATTGCAATCGCGAGCAATTCAAACTGCTCGCGGCTGATACGACCGGCTTCCCATGCAGCTTTGACCTCATTGATATACACGGTGCCAACAAAGACGTTGTCGCTCACCATCGACAACACGCCGTTGGCTAAAAACAACATGGCAAGCTGCAACTGGCCGTCAAAAGTGAGCACCCAGGCAATGACTGGCGCGAATAAATGCTGGTCGATAATCACCGCCACTATCGCAAAAAACACCACCAGCAAGGCGGTGAAGGGCAAGGCTTCTTTAAATGCATTACCAATCGCATGTTCATCTGTGACACCACAAAAAGTGGTTGCCAGAATAATCACCATCAAACCAATTAAACCCACTGACGCGATATGCAGGCTCAGGCAAACGATAAGCAGCACGGCGATAATGCCTTGTACCCATAATTTGGCAATGTCTGATGAGGTTATTTTGGCAGTCTGATATTTGTCATAAGCCAGCAGCACATCTTGTACAGCAGTAGGCAAGCGCACGCCAAAATCAAAAATACGGAATTTTTCCACCACCACAGTGGTTAATAAACCAAACACTAATACAGGCGCACTAACCGCACACATCCGCAGCGCAAATTCAGCAAAATCCCAACCTACTGCTGCTGCAATAATCAGATTTTGTGGTTCCCCTACCATCGTAGACACACCGCCCATTGCGGTACCCACACCGGCATGCATTAATAAATTCCGTAAAAAACCACGGAAGGCGTCTAAATCAGCGCGGGATAATTCGGCAACTTCGGTATCAACACTATGGTCATGCGGGTCAATAAAACCTTTACCTGACGAGATTTTGTGGTAAATGGCGTAAAAACCTATTCCCACCGCAATCACCACTGCAACGACTGTTAAGGCATCCAAAAACGCCGATAAAAAAGCCGCCATAAAGGTAAAGGCCAGCGAGATGCCAATTTTGGAACGCACCCGGATCAACAGTTTAGTGAAGACAAACAGCAACAGGTCTTTGACAAAATGAATACCTGCCACCATAAACACCAGTAGCAAAATCACCTCAATATTCGCTGTCACTTCATGCATCAATTTTGTGGTACTGGTCATACCCATGGCAATCGCCTGGATAGCCAGCAAACCACCAGGCTGCAGCGGATAACACTTCAGTGCCATCGCCAACGTAAAAATAAACTCAATCACCAGTAACCAACCTGCCAGATATGGATGGTTGATAAAAACCAGCGGATTAATAAACAAAAACGCGATAATGGTGAGTTTGTACCAGTTTGGAGACTGACCGAGGAAGTTATTGTAAATGGCGAGCGCAGTGCCGGATGCTTTCATACTTTGTACCCATAGTTTTTATTATCAACATCAGCGGTGCAGATTGAACATCTGCCCGTTCAAAGATAGCGCACCTTGGCAACACTGCCTTAGCCTGAGCGGGTAAAAACAGGAAAAAAGCTCAAAAATGCTATCTATGTCAGATTCTTATACCGAGTTCACCGCATAATGTCCATGACAGCCAGATGAACAAACAGCATAAATCAGACAAACGCCGGAAAATTTAACGCCAATTCCAAGCCTGACATTAACCGCTAAAACCACGCTAACATTTGTCCCGCTCCACAGCGTTTTTACCGCGCCAGTTCAATTGCAGCAAAAAACAAAAACGCCTGCATGATGCAGGCGTTGTTCAGGATTTATTTCAGCAGCACAGATTAAGGTGTGGCCAGCAGTGACAATACAAAAGCATATTCATCAGCCACTTCGGTCAGGCGGGAAAAACGCCCTGACTTACCCCCATGGCCTGCTTCCATATTGGTACGGAACAACAACGGATGTTTATCCGTTTTGTGAGTGCGCAGTTTAGCCACCCATTTGGCCGGCTCAAAATATTGCACCTGCGAATCATGCAAACCTGTGGTCACTAAAATGGCTGGGTATCCCTGTTTTTTCACCTGATCATAAGGTGAATACGACAACATATAATCATAAAATGCTTTTTGTTTCGGATTACCCCATTCGTCAAATTCGTTGGTTGTCAATGGGATAGATTCATCGAGCATAGTCGTCACCACGTCAACAAAAGGCACATGCGCCACAATGCCACGGTATTTTTCCGGCGCCATATTGGCAATAGCACCCATCAGTAAACCACCGGCACTGCCGCCCATCGCAAAAACTTTATCTTTGGCAACGTACTTCTGGGCAACCAGATAGTCAGTCACATCAATAAAATCAGTGAAAGTATTGATTTTCTTTAATAATTTCCCATCTTCATACCACTGCCGGCCCATTTCCTGACCACCTCGGATATGCGCGATGGCATAAACAAAACCACGGTCAACCAAAGACAACACCGGAAATCTGAAACTCGGGCTGGTTGAACTGCCATAAGAGCCGTAGGCATATTGGTATAAAGGTGCAGTACCATCTTTTTTCAGACCTTTTTTGTACAACAAACTGACCGGAATTTTGGTGCCGTCTTTGGCTTTGGCCCAAACGCGCTCGGTCTGATAATTGTTTTTATCAAAACCGCCCAGCACTTCCTGTTGTTTTAACAAACGTTTTTCGCCGCTTTGCATATTAATTTCATACACAGAAGCAGGCGTGGTTAAAGAGGTGTAGCTATAACGCAGCCATTGTGTGTTCTGCTCATAATTCACATCAGTGTAAGCAACATAAGCAGGTTCACCTGAATCGATATAACGGGCTTTTGTCAGATCAGCCCAGGGCATCACCCGGACTTTATTTAAACCTTCGCTCAGCTCATTAATGGCGATATAGTCTTTAAACAGTTGGAATGATTCAATAAATACTTTTGGATCATGCGGCAGTAATGGTTGCCAGCGGCTACGGTCACCAATTTTATCGTCTGCTACCGTCATCAGACGATAATTCGGCGCATCCCAGTCGGTTCTAATCACCCAGCGATCGCCCAAATGCTCGATGTCATATTTAAAATCGCGCTGGCGAGGGGCGACAACCTGAAACTTGCCGGAAGCATCATCACTTTTCAGTACATGCATTTCATTGGACACTGTGCTGCCAAGGCCAATCACCACATATTTGTCATCAGCGCTGTTGCCAACACCCATATAAAAACTGGTGTCTTTTTCTTCGTATAACAGCTCATCTTTGCTGTTATCCTGTCCCAGATGGTGCCGTTTTACTTTGTTGCCCAGCAAAGTTTGTTTGTCTTTTTCAATATAAAACAGGCTTTTACTATCGGCAGACCAGGCAATAGAGGCGTCCATATCCACCAGCATATCTGGTAAATCTTTACCGGTGCGTAAATCACGGATTTTCAGCGTGTAATTACGACGACCCGAGGTATCTTCAGCATAAGCAACCAAGTGTTGATTCGGGCTCACCTGATAATTGCTGATTTGATAAAAATCTTTGCCTTCAGCCATTTTATTCACATCGAGCATCATTTGCTCATTACCACCGGCTTTAGGTTTCCGGGCGATAATAGGGTATTGCTTGCCCGCCTCAAAACGGCGGTAATAGGCATAATCACCTTTCACTGCAGGTACTGTGCTGTCGTCTTGCTGCACCCGGCCAATAATTTCATCCACCAGCTGTTTATTCAACTCGGGGTACTTGGCGGCATACTGTTGATAATATTGATTTTCTGCATTGAGATACGACAGCACTTCGGGTGCCTGACGTTTATCGTCACGCAACCAGTAATAAGGATCTGTTCTGTCGCCATTCGGTGATTTCACCAGATAAGGTTTTTGTGCAGCAACAGGTGCTGCAGTTTCAGCCCATGCCATCTGCATAGCTCCAATTACCACGATGCCAGAGCACAGTGCCTGCATTATTTTGACCATGGAAAACTCTCTTATTTGTTTGCTTCATTGACTTATTGCTTTTAAGACACCAAAAGTTAACACAGTACATACAAATGCTCTAGCTTTTGTATGCCTTTGCCTCGCGCATTCAGCTTGATTTTGCAGCATTTTGCCGATGCAGGTATTCGCTATTCACAAATAGCAATTTTTAGGCTTATATTATAAAGCTCAATAACGTAGAGACATGATCATGGCATTAATGACAGTAGCTGAAGTAGCCACTTTTCTGGCAATTCAGGAAATTCGGGTAGAACGACTGGCACGGGAAAATTTACTGGTCGCAGCAGGTAAAGACGACAACGGCAAACCGATGTTTGAAGAAGACGATGTAAAAAGGTACAAAACCCTGGCTGAACGCCTCGGCGGGATTTAAATCTTCAGGACTGCGGTAGCGGCATTTGCAGCTGCCGCAGTTTGTGAAGTGCCTGCATTGCTTTTTCATCACTGTCTGGCAAACTCAGATACCATAACCAGCAAAAACCACTATATAACTGCTTGGCCAGTGTCAGCCGTCCTGCAAGCCCGACTGAAGCCTGAGGCCGGTATTGTAAATAATACGCCAGCATCGCCTGCTCTTCTGAGGCATTCATCTGCAAACTCAGTGACAAAGCCGCTAAATCAAAACTACTGTCGGCGCGCTGACAATACTCAAAATCAATCAGCCAGATACGTTGTTGCTGCAATAAAATATTGCCGCTATGCAAATCCATATGGCAAAGCACAATATCTGCCGGCATCCCTTCAAATTTTTCCGCAGCTTGCAGCAGTTTCAGCATCACCACGGGATCAAGCTGTTTTCTGACCGCCACAGGCACATCGTCAGCAAGTTGGCGTAAGTAAGCTGCCGGTTGTAATTCAGGTGTTTGGACTGTTAAGCGGTGTAAACGGACCAGTTTTTCCACCAGCTGCATCAGCTCACCATGATGCAGTTGCCAGTCAAAATGCCGGCTGCGGGTTAAAAACTCACTGACCAGCATCCGCTGATGGTTGTTCAGGCAAAGGGGCGCCGGCGCTACCCCGACAGCGGCAGCTGCGTGCTGACAACGCAGCTCCTGCTGCCGGCACACCCCTTCCACAAAAGGGGCATAATGCCGCAGCAAATAATGGCCACGCTGGGTGTGGATATAATAGTTATCGTTGGTACTGCTGGTGGCGAGCTTTTGCAGCGCCAGCGGCAGATGATTGGCAAAAAACTCTAACCGCTGACACAAATGCCAGATTTGTTGTTCTGTTGAACTTGATAGCTGCTGCGCCATGCCAGATACCCTACCGCTGCGATGACGGTATAAATAACAAAAAGTGCACTGAAAAAATACAAATCTTTTTGCAGATAGATATAAATAGACACTGCATCAATCACCACCCAGTACAACCAGTTCGACACCACTTTTTGTGCCACCAGCCAGGTACTGACCACAGCAAAACAACTTACCTGAGCGCCAAGATAGGCAAAATCGGTGCTGGTGTAGGTTGCCATCAGATAACCCAACAGCAAACCTGCACTCAGGGTGCCAGCAATCAGCAGCAGATGTTGTGACAGTCGCCACTCCACCACGGTTTGTGGCACGCCATGGCTGTGCCGGCGCATTTTCTGCCAGTTCCACCAGCCATACAGCGCCATAGCGGCATAATAAAGCTGCAATAAAGCGTCGGTAAACAGCTGAGACTTCACCATAATTTGCAATGTCAGCAAAGTGCTGAGCAAAGCGGCAGGCCAGCACCACAAACTATGGCGAATCGCCAGCACTGTATAAGCCAGCGCCAACACAGTTGCCAGTAATTCAATACTGGTTTGCAGTTGCCAACCGGCAAGAATACCGCTGAGCAGCTCATTCATGGCCGTAAGTCACCATGAATAAACTTCACCACAAACACCACTTTGCCATAGTGCTCAAAGGACCATTTAATACAACGTTGCAGCGCTGCCATCACAGTGTCGTATTCACCAAACACCTGGGTGCTCATGGTATTGGTCACCACAATCAAGCCGGGTTCACGGTTCAGCTCCGCAATAAAACCAACAATAGGTTCGATATATTCATCGGTGAGCGGGTATTTACTGATTTCGATAGAAAGTTGCATGCGCTTATTCCTTAAAACTGGTAACTGGCGCTAATGCCAACACGGCGTGGTTCACCAAATTGCTCGTACACATGGTCGTTATAACCATCCCGCGGATCGTTGCCAAAATAAAAACCACGGACGCCATATTCTTCATCCAGCGCGTTACGGCTCCACAGCGCTAACTCTAATGCATCCAGCTGATAACTCAGTTTCAGGTTCAGCAACGTCATATTGTCTGCTTTGGCGCTGTGAGAGTCTGAATAAAAATATCCGGCTTTATGCTGCACGCCGGTGTTCAGCGTCAGGTTATCCAGCATGGCCCATTCCAGCGCCAGGCTGTATTGAAAATCAGGGGCATGCGCCTGTTCGCGACCCGTTTGATCAATGCCCTGCTCAGTCACAAAATCACGGATTTCACTGTGCAGCACACTGGCGTTCGCAAATAACACCAGCTCCGGCAACAGCTGCAAGCGGTTTTCCATTTCAATACCATAGTTACGGCCACTGCCGGCATTGCTTAAATAACCAATAAACTTGGTGCCTCTATTGACCCAGCCATTCACCTGCATATCGTCGCGCCACATATAAAAGGCAGCAACACGACTGACCAGCATCTGCTCTGCAGTTGCTGCTTTCACACCAAACTCTGCATTCCATAAAGTTTCAGGCGAAAAAGTTGGACGGGCTTTTAAAAAGTCGGCAATGCTGCTGTTTTTCGGATCCATCGCTTTGGCAAGGGCTTCACCGTTAATACCGCCTACTTTATAACCACGGGAACCCAGCAGATACACCATGCTTTGTGGTGTCAGCTGATAATCCAGACTTAACTTGCCCCCCCACATCCAGTCATCACCATCCTGCATAATCAGGTTACTGTCCTGATAATCATCCTGATAACGCTCGGCGCGAAGGCCCGATGTCAGCTTTACGTCTGTTGCCAGTTGCTGTTGGTATTCACCATACCAGGCCAGATTCTGCCGTTTCAGCTCACTGAAAAATGGATAAACTTCTTTGGCAAAAGAGTCACCGTAATTGCGGTTTAAATCGGTTTGTTGTGAACTCAGATAAACCCCGCTCACCCAGCTTTGGTCAAGCGCAACAAAACGTTGATCCAGACTGTAATTGCGCCGTTCACGCAGGTATTGATCTGTAGTGGCATAAGCGTCGGGGTGAATATTCTGAAAACTCCAGTCTTCGTCAAAACCATAGTCGCTGTCCGCATGCAGTACACTGAACTGCGTCACAGACTCAGCCCACTGCCAACCGGTATAACGGGCTTTAAACATACCCGCAGCAATATCCTGTTTATCCTGCCCTGGTTCGTCCGACAACGTAGTTCTGTTTCTGTCCAGTGAAAAGGCATCATAACCATTGTCGATATCATGCAAATTCAGCACAGCATCCAGCGTCAGATGCTCCGACACTAAATAACGAAACTTAGTATGCAGCTGATTTTCATCAATATTGTTGGTGTCATCCCGGTTTAAAAAGGCATTGTTGATAAAACCATCGGAAGACTGATGTTCTGCCGCCAGCCGGAATGCAAACTTATCGGATAAAAAGTTGTTGTGCACCAGACTCAGCTGGCTGCTGTTGTAGTTGGCATAACTTGCCGCCAGGCTGGTACTTTGTTCAAACAGCGGTTCGCCACTGACAAAATTCACCATACCTGCCATAGCGTTAGCGCCAAAGCGGGTGGCTTCCGGGCCACGGAAAATTTCCAGCTGCTGCACGTCAAGCAAAGACGACAAACCCAGCGCTGAATAGTCGATGCCGTCGACTAAGACACCTACTGAAGGGTTGATGCTATCCACAAACTCACTGCGCTCGCCAATACCGCGCATTTGCAGATAACGGCCACGGGACGCGCCGGCGGCAAAATTGACATTGCCCAGTTGTTGCAGCACATCGTCCAGATGCTGGGCGTGCTGACGTTTAATGTCCTGCTCTGAAATCACCGCCACACTGCCCGGTAAATGTTGTACCGACGACTGACGAAAATCGCCGTGCACGCTCAGGCGCTCAATGCTTTGTTCAGCTTCATTGGCATAAGAAAAAGGCGCCAGCAGCGCAGAAGAAATGGCAAAAGAAAGCAAAGATACAGCAGATTTAAAACGCATCGGCAGACAACTCCAGTGAGAAAAATGGATCATCTGCGTATAAGGAAGTCAAAGACACCATCCCTCCGCCGGCATGATCCGGATCAGGTTCTTAGGGTTTGCCTTACGGCATCTCAGCTTTCGCACCCCTTGGTTTTGCGGCGGCAGTGTATCGGCTTTTGCCAGAGCACGCAATAACAGCAAAATCAGAGAAATCTTTAGCGACAAAGACTTGTGTGCTTTGGGTCGCTGGCACTTAACAAAAATTAGGCTAGGTTTAAAAGAACGCCGTTCAGGCGTGTTCAGATAAATCGAGGAATAATATGAAAAAAAGTCTGTATCTTTGTTTATTTATGGGAGTTTTGGCCACGGGTTCTGCATTGGCGCAGGACAGTGATGAAGTGGTGTATTCCACTGAGGGTTATTGTTTATTGGCCAATGAAGGCGTATCAAATGACTACCTCAGAGCTTATGCCAAAAAACTTGGCACTAAACCCTCGGATAAAGTCTGTAGCAGCTTTAAAGAAATTGTGGCTTCGGCCCGCCCGAAAGATTGGGATTATCCGGGTGGAAAACCTTATCCCGGCAGCGTGATTAAGCTCAGCGCTTCACAAATTGAACTGCTGAAATCGTTAAAAAAAGCTGAGCAATAATAGTTTTATACTCTGCTGCATATAGCAGCAGAGTCTCTCCCACCACTTTGATATAAATTGATTTTTCAGCAGAAAAACCTCCTAATCAAAAAAGCGCTGATATGATGGCTTGGCCTCTGACGTAGTTTGTTAGGAAAACAATAATGATCAGATTATCGACTGCACTCTTATGCTCACTTTGTAGCTGGCAAAGCCTTGCTGCTTGTGTTGCCGTCACGGATAAAAATCCATTGCCGACAGTTCGCAACAATCTGACTATTGGCAAAATAAAAATGGTTCGAAACGATATCTTTGATTTAACAAGAGAAGATACGCTTTGGTTCCACCGTCTTGCCAACGAATACCATGTCATCACGTCTGAAGACACGATACGCGACGATGTGTTATTTAAAAAAGGCCAGCGACTGGATTTGGCCTTGCTGGATGAAACTGAAAGATTGCTGCGCAGCCGGCGTTATTTGCGCCATGCCGAAGTGAAGGTGAGCCACTATTGCCCGGAGAATGAATCCGTCATTGTCACCGTCAGCAGCTGGGACAACTGGTCGTTATTACCCAAAATTTCGCTTGGCCATGAAGGCGGCGAAACCAAAACCAATCTGGGTTTTGCCGAAGATAACCTATGGGGCACCGGCAATCAGTTGATGGTGGAATATTTCAGCGACAGCGAGCGTGACGGTTATAAAACCCGGTTTTTATCTCCCAATATTTATGGCAGCCACTGGCAAACAGCCTTGCAATACGCCGACAACTCAGATGGTGAAAGTTATCAGTTCCGCTTAAACAAACCTTTTTATCAGCTCAAAAGCGACTGGAGCTTTGGTTTTGAAGTGTTTAAAGACATTAAAGATGTCAGCGAATACCAGCGCGGTGACGAGTACAACGAATATCAAAGCAAACTGCAATATATGGCTATCGACAGCGGCTGGAAACTGAGTCAGCAAGACAACAGAGTTGAACGGCTGAGTGTAGGTTTAAAACTGGATGACAGGCACTTTACTGAAAATGAAAACTCCACATTAGCGCCGCCTGCCGACCGTGATTTGTCGCAGCTTTGGCTTGGCTACGAATGGTTTGAAGCTGACTACCGCAAACTGCATAATTTTTATCTGTTTAACCGGGTTGAAGACATTAATTTTGGCTGGCAATTCAGCGCCCGTATTGCCACTTTGGCCAAAAGTCTCGGCGCTTACAGCTCTGGCTGGCAGTGGCAACTGAACCTGAATAAAAACTGGCAAATGGATGAACATAGCTGGTTGGTGTTACACAGCGATTTGAACCGGTTACATGCCTCACAACTGCCTGAGCAGCAATTGTTTAACAGTCAGCTGCGTTATATCCGCCATCTGAGCGACAACCAGGTATGGTTGAACCAGCTCAGCTGGTCTATCGGCAAAAACCTGTTTCGCGACGAGCGTATTGCCATTGGTGGTGATGAAGGGATGCGGGCTTTTCCGCTTTATTATCAAACCGGCAATAAAGCCGTCATCGCCACGACTGAATATCGTTATATTACCAGCTGGAGTTTATACCAGCTGTTTGATGTGGCATTGGCCGTTTTTGCTGATGCCGGCAGAGCATGGGACAATCCGGATCAGCCGGTTGAACTGGATAATGGCCGGCTTTATGGTTATGGCCTTGGCATCCGGTTATTGCCAAGCCACGCCAGCCGCGGCAGTGTTATCAGTATTGATTTAGCTAAACCTGTCACCGAAAACCCGGAACTTTCCGGCTGGCGCTGGCGATTTATTGCCAAAAAAGAATTCTGATGCACCCGCGCTAAGCATGCCGTTTTGACAAGAATAAGGCTTAACCGGCAAGGCGATAATTACTAAAAACAATATCTTGCCATGAAGGTTACCGCTTGGTTTAGTGCTGACAATCAGGGCAATACACTGTGCTGCGCTGCCCAAGCCTTATTTCGCGCAGTTCAGTGTCACATCGCTGGCATGCTTCGCCGCCGCGCCCGTATACCAGCAGCTCCTGCTTAAAATAACCTGGTTTGCCATCCACCTGACTAAAGTCTTTTAAGGTGGTGCCGCCCTGGGTAATGGCAAACTGCAGCGTTTGTTTCACCACTTCAGTGAGCACCGCACACTCAGCCAGCGTCAGGCTCCTGGCTGGTCTTGTTGGCAAAATACCGGCTTTAAACAGAGCTTCATTGGCGTAAATATTGCCAACCCCAACCACCACATGGTTATCCATTAACACCAGTTTGATGGCGCTGCCGCGCTTTTGGCAACACAAGTGCAGGTGCTGTGCGGTAAATGCGTCGGTCAGGGGTTCAGGGCCAAGGGCTGATAACATCGGATGCAGCTCACCTTTGGCTTGCCACAACACAGCACCAAAACGGCGGGTATCATTCAGTCGTAATAAAGTCTGGTTATCCAGCACCCAGTCAACATGGTCATGTTTGCCCGGGGGCGTTGCTGATGGCAGCATTTTTAAATTTCCGGACATGCCAAGGTGAATCAGAATGTCGCCTTGTTTTAAATGCAGCAGCAGATACTTGGCACGGCGCGACACTCCAAGAATAGGTTCATCTTGCACTGCGATCACTTCATCGGGCACCAGCCAGCGCAACTGACGCTGACGCACCAGTACTTGTTTTAAAGTGCGACCTTGTAAATGTGGGCTGATGCCTAAGCGGGAGACTTCAACTTCTGGTAATTCTGGCATGGCTCTGACTCACTGTGATTTCACTATCGGCTGCACAAACAGCTGCTGAAATTGACTGTCTGTTAAAGGATATAAAGTGGCCTGGCCCTGACGCTGCAGATAATATTGCTGCTGATACTGAAACAACCACCAATGCTGCGCACTGTCGGCACCAGCCAGCAATACCACCACCCGTTCGATGGGTTGGCTCTCTATTGCCGGTGGATTTGCAGCAGCTTGCAATTCCAGCTGCTGCCAGGCGCTGGCAATTTCCGCGGCACTAATACTGCTTTGCAGTTGCGGCTGAAAATGCCAGACCACACCGGCCTGTTGTACATTGGTTTGGGTAAATTGCAATTGCACTAAAGGAGTACCGGCAGGGATCACTTTTTCACTCAGCTGTTGCTGTTGCCTTAATAACGCCAGTTGCTGCGGCACTATATAAAACAACAACATCAGCGCCAGCACGGCAAAAATAATCACATTGTTCCAATCACGTCGGCTCAGTGCCATCAAATTTCCCTTCAACCGGCAAAAAACGCAGTGTAATGCATTGTGTGAAGCACGCCTAGTTCGTCACTCACCGGAAAATATTCACTGCCTGTGACAAAAGCCAAAAACATGGTTGTTGATGCTGCAGTTGTGACCACGGGCAATAACCTATATCGAAGTTAAAGCAGCTGGTTTTGGAGTTTTGACTTTCGGGGTTTTTGGAGTTTTGGGGGTTTGGGGGTTTGGGGTTTT
>JAYRUI010000002.1:0-3942 GCA_041919175.1 Rheinheimera sp.
CGGTGATTTCCAAAGGGGCGGTGATTGGCGAGCATGTGCAGATAGGCGCAGGTTGTTTTGTTGGTGAAGGTGCAAGCATTGCTGCCCACACCATAATCTGGCCCAAAGTGACGGTTTATCACGGCGTAAAAATCGGTGAGCGTTGTATTGTGCATAGTGGTGCTGTTATTGGCGCCGACGGTTTTGGTTTTGCCAACGAACGTGGCCAATGGTTAAAGATCCCACAGGTGGGTGGGGTAGTGATCGGCAATGACACTGAAATTGGTGCCAATACCACCATCGACCGTGGTGCTATGGCAGATACCATCATTGGCTACAATTGCATTATTGATAACCAGGTACAAATCGCTCATAACGCCCAGATTGGCGACCACACAGCCATTGCAGGCTGTACTGTGGTGGCCGGCAGCACTAAAATTGGCCGGTATTGTATTATTGGCGGCGCTTGCGCTATCACAGGTCATATTGAAATTTGTGATGGGGTGCATATCACCGGATTGTCGATGATAACCAAAGGCATCTGTGAAAATGGTGTTAATTCTTCAGGCGTGCCTGCCAGTCCAAATCTGGAATGGCGCAAAAATAACGCCCGTTACCGCCAGCTTGACCAGATGTATCAACGTCTGCGTGATGTTGAACAACAACTGGCTCAACTTAAAGCACCGGCAGCTGAATAATTTTGCTGCTGGTGTTCGTGTTTTTCAGTTCTAAATAGTCAGAGGTTCATTTTGACGAATTCATTAAATAGCTTAGAAGTTCAGGAAATTATGGCGTTGTTGCCACACCGTTACCCGTTTTTGTTAATAGACAGGGTATTGGATTACACGCCGGGTGAAACCCTGACGGCCATTAAAAACGTCACTATTAATGAACCTATTTTTACCGGTCATTTCCCTGGATTACCTATTTTTCCAGGTGTGCTTATTCTGGAAGCGATGGCGCAAGCTACAGGTATTCTGGGTTTTAAAACTGTTTCTGAACGTGCTGAAAACGAACTGTATTTGTTTGCCGGTATTGATGAAGCCCGCTTTAAAAAGCCGGTTGTGCCAGGCGATCAGCTGGTTCTCGAAGTGAAGTTCTTAAAAGAACGCCGCAATATGTGGAAGTTTTATTGTGAAGCAAAAGTCGACGGTCAGGTGGTTTGCACGGCCGAACTGATGTGTGCCAGAAGAGAGCTCTGATTATGATCCATTCATCCGCCGTAATTGAAGCTGGTGCCCGTATTGGCAATAACGTCCGCATTGGCCCTTTTTGTTATATAGGTGCCGGCGTGACGCTGGGTGATGATTGTGTGCTTGAATCCCATGTGGTGATCAAAGGGCCTTCGACCATTGGCCGTGGTAACCACTTTTTTCAGTTCACCAGTATTGGTGAAGCCTGTCAGGATAAAAAGTACAAAAACGAACCCACAGAACTGCATATTGGTGACAACAATATTTTCCGTGAAGGCTGCACAGTGCACCGTGGCACCATTCAGGACAAAGGCATCACCATTATTGGCAGCAACAACCTGTTTATGAACTACACCCATGTGGCGCACGATTGTGTCATTGGCAGCAATGTGATTTTTGCCAATAACGCTTCCACTGCTGGTCATGTGCATGTAGGCGATTGGGTGATTATTGGTGGCATGAGTGGTGTACATCAGTTCTGCCATATCGGCGCCCATAGTTTTATCGGTGGTGGTTCTATTGTGGTGAAAGACGTGCCGCCTTATGTGATGGCGCATGGTTCGCACGCAGTGCCGCATGGTATTAACAGTGAAGGTTTAAAACGTCGTGGTTTTAGCAGCGATGCTATTCTCGAAATTAAACGCGCTTATAAAGTGTTATATCGTCAGGGCCTGACGGTGAATGATGCCGTGGCTGCTTTAACTGATAAAGCGCAGGAAGTGCCTGAAATTAAAGTCTTTACTGATTTTATTGTGCAATCGCCACGCGGAATTATCCGTTAAGCGAAAGCGCTTATCATCATCTTGAAATCAAAACGGCGTCTGGTGACGCCGTTTTGATTTCTGTTGTTTTACTTGGCTAAAAGCATTGAATATTTTGCTCTGGCTTGCAAAAGCAGGGTAAGATCCCGTTCATTTTTTTAAAACGTCCGCGCTTTAGCCGTCGTTATTTCTGGTGTTATTTTAATGCAAACAACAAAGCCGGTTCGTATTGCGATGATCGCAGGGGAACATTCGGGTGACATTCTGGGCGCTGACCTCATCCGGGCGCTGAAACTGCAACTGCCTGATGCTGAATTTTACGGTATTGGTGGTGAACGGATGCGAGCTGAAGGTTTTCAGGCGGTGTTTGATATGGAAGAGCTGGCGGTGATGGGCATTGTGGAAGTGCTTGGACGGCTGCCGCGCTTATTACAAGTACGCCGCGATATTCTGGTGCATTTTACTCAGCACCAACCTGATGTATTTATTGGCATTGATGCGCCGGATTTTAACCTGCCGGTGGAGCTGAAATTAAAGCAAGCCGGTATTAAAACCGTGCATTATGTCAGCCCTTCAGTCTGGGCCTGGCGGCAAAAACGTATTTTTAAAATTGCTGCTGCCACCAACATGGTGCTGGCCTTGTTGCCTTTTGAAAAAGCTTTTTACGACCAGCATCAGGTGCCTTGCACCTTTGTAGGCCACACTTTGGCTGATCAGATGCCATTGTCACCTGATAAAACCGCCGAAAAAGTGGCGCTGGGTTTTGCTGCCGATAAGCCATTGCTCGCCATTATGCCGGGCAGCAGAAGCAACGAGATTAAATTACTTGCGCCGGATTTTTTACGTGCTGCCGCCAAACTGCAGCAGCAAAACCCGGAGCTGCAGCTGGTCTGTAATATGGTCACAGCGGCCAAAGCCGATATTTTTAAAGCTATCTGGGCAGAAACTGCGCCCAATCTAAAGCTGACGTTGCTGGTGGGGCAGGCAAGGCAAACCTTAACAGCGGCCGATGCGGTCTTTATCGCCTCAGGCACTGCCACTTTAGAGGCGATGCTGGCCAAAACGCCGATGGTGGTGGCTTATAAAACCAACTGGCTGACCTATCAGATTGCCAGTCGTCTGGTGAAAGTAGATTATTTCAGCTTGCCAAATTTATTGGCCAAAAAAGCGCTGGTGCCGGAATTTTTACAGCAGGAAGTGACAGAAGCCGCACTTATTAACGCCATGACACCGCTGCTGAGCCAACAAGGGGACGCCACCCGCGCTGAATTTAGCGCCATTCACCAACAAATTCGTTGTAATGCCAGCGCCAAAGCGGCCGCTGCTGTGCTGGAGTTATTAAATGTCTGAGCAGAATGTAATTAAATCGCCCTCTGAGTACCAAAGACCTGATGTGGCCTTGTTGGCGGGTGTGGACGAAGTAGGGCGTGGCCCGCTGGTGGGCGCTGTGGTGACAGCTGCGGTGATCCTTGACCCGAATAAACCTATTGCCGGTTTAACAGACTCTAAAAAACTCAGTGAAAAAAAGCGGCTGTTATTAGCGGCTGAAATTCGCGAAAAAGCCTTAAGCTGGAGCCTTGGCCGGGCTGAAGTGGCAGAAATTGACGACATTAATATTTTGCATGCCACTATGCTGGCGATGCAAAGGGCGGTGGATGGTCTGCACATTCAGCCAGAATGGGTGTTGATTGACGGCAACAGAGTGCCGGATGGCTTAAAACACCTGGGCAGTGCCGTGGTGAAAGGCGACAGTTTAGTGCCGGAAATCAGTGCTGCTTCTATTCTGGCCAAAGTGGCGCGGGATGCCGAAATGACTGAGTTGCATCAGCTCTATCCCGAGTATAATTTTGCCGGCCACAAAGGCTATCCAACGGCCGAGCATTTAGCCGCTATTGCCAAACATGGCATTCTGGCGGAACATCGGCGCAGTTATAAACCGGTACGGGACGCGATTGAGCGCCAATCGGACTTTGAAGCATAACTTTGTGCTGACCCAATATGAATACTGA
>JAYRUI010000002.1:3952-25191 GCA_041919175.1 Rheinheimera sp.
GGATCCGGGATTTGTTCATCTGCGCGTGCACAGCGATTTTTCGATGCTGGACGGCTTAAGCAAAATCAAACCTATAGTAGGCGCTGCCAAAAAGCAGCTGATGCCCGCTTTAGCTTTGACTGATCAGATGAATATGTGTGGTCTCGTGCGGTTTTACAGCACAGCCCATGATGCCGGCATTAAACCTATTATTGGGGCCGATTTATTTGTGCAACATCCGCTGTTTCCGGGTGAAGCCTGCCGTTTGCTGGTACTTGCCTCAGACAACGAAGGGTATCAGAACCTGACGATGTTGTTGTCCAAAGCTTATTTACGCGGTCATATAGCAGATAAACCCCAGATTGATCACGACTGGCTGATAGAGCACAGCCCGGGGTTAATTCTGTTGTCGGGTGGCAAAGATGGCCCGCTTGGCAAAGCCCTGATCAAAGGCAATAAAAGCAGCACAGAGCAGCTGGTGGCTTTTTATCAGCAGCATTTTCCAGAGCGGTTTTTCCTGGAGCTGATTCGTACCGGCCGGGTCGATGAAGAGATTTATATCCAGCAGGCGGTCACACTGGCTGAAGACACCGGCCTGCCGGTGGTGGCCACTAACGAGGTGGTATTTTTAACACCGGATGATTTTTCTGCCCACGAAATCCGCGTAGCCATTCACGATGGTTATACGCTGGAAGATAAACGCCGGCCAAAAAATTACAGTGAGCAGCAGTACTTGCGTTCTGTGGAAGAAATGCAGGCGCTGTTTGCCGATATCCCAGAGGCCCTTGCTAACTCTGTTGAAATTGCCAAACGTTGTAATGTCACTATTCGTTTAGGCGAATATTTCCTGCCGGCTTTTCCAACGGGAGGCATGACAGACGGCGATTTTCTGGTGTTAAAATCCCGCGAAGGTTTGGAAGACCGTTTACAAATTCTGTTTCCGGATGAAAAAGTCAGGGCGGAAAAACGGGGTGAATACGACGAGCGGTTACAGATAGAGCTCGACGTGATTAACCAGATGGGATTCCCAGGTTACTTCCTGGTGGTGATGGAGTTTATTCAGTGGTCGAAGGATAACGATATTCCGGTGGGCCCGGGCCGTGGCTCGGGTGCGGGTTCTTTAGTTGCTTATGCACTGAAAATCACTGATCTCGACCCGCTGGAATTTGACCTGCTGTTCGAGCGCTTTTTGAACCCTGAGCGGGTGTCGATGCCTGACTTTGACGTCGACTTCTGCATGGACAGACGCGACGAGGTGATAGAACACGTCTCTGACATGTACGGCCGCGAGGCGGTGTCGCAAATTATTACCTTCGGTACCATGGCGGCCAAAGCCGTTATTCGTGACGTAGGTCGGGTGCTGGGTCATCCTTACGGTTTTGTTGACCGGATTTCGAAGCTTATTCCACCCACGCCTGGGATGACGCTGGAGCAGGCTTTTATTGAAGAGCCACGTTTGCCTGAGCTTTATGCCGCGGACTCCGAAGTCAAAGACTTAATTGATATGGCGCGTCGCCTGGAAGGTGTCACCCGAAACGCCGGTAAACACGCCGGTGGTGTGGTAATAGCACCAACTAAAATTACTGATTTTGCGCCGGTTTATTGTGACAGTGAAGGCAATAACCCTGTTACCCAGTTTGATAAAAACGACGTTGAGTACGCAGGCCTCGTCAAATTCGACTTCTTAGGTTTACGTACCCTGACTATTTTGCAGTGGGCCGTCAATATGGTGAATGAGCGTCACCAAAAAGAAGGCAAACCGCCGGTAGATATCACGCAAATTCCGCTGGTCGATAAAAAAAGCTACGACATGCTGATGAAAGCGGAAACCACAGCGGTGTTCCAGCTTGAATCGCGCGGTATGAAGGACCTTATTCGCCGTCTGCAGCCGGACTGTTTTGAAGACATGATAGCTTTGGTGGCGCTGTTCCGCCCTGGCCCTTTGCAATCGGGCATGGTAGATAACTTTATCGACCGTAAACGCGGCCGTGAAGCCATTTCTTATCCGGATGCTACCTGGCAGCATGAATCGCTCAAACCTATTCTGGAGCCGACTTACGGCATTATCCTGTATCAGGAACAGGTAATGCAGATAGCGCAGGTACTGTCCGGTTATTCGCTCGGCGGTGCTGACTTATTACGCCGTGCTATGGGTAAGAAAAAACCGGAAGAGATGGCCAAGCAGCGTGATACCTTCCAGAATGGTGCTGCTGCCAATGGTGTAGACCCCGAACTTGCGATGAAAATCTTCGATTTGGTGGAGAAGTTCGCAGGTTACGGCTTTAACAAATCTCACTCCGCTGCTTATGCGCTGGTGTCTTACCAAACTTTATGGATGAAAGCCCATTACCCAGCCGAGTTTATGGCGGCGGTGATGTCGGCGGATATGGACAACACCGATAAAATCGTCACTTTGGTGGATGAGTGTGAGAATATGAAACTCAAACTGATCCCGCCTGATGTGAATGAAGGTTTATATAAGTTCACCGTCAATGAACAAGGCCATATTGTGTATGGCATCGGCGCGATTAAAGGTGTGGGCGAAGGCCCGATAGAAGCCATTATTGAAGCCCGCACCCACAAGGGCGCTTTTGTCGATTTATTTGATTTTTGTGCCAAAGTTGACCTGAAAAAGCTCAATCGCCGTGTTATTGAAAAACTGATTTTATCCGGTGCTATGGATAAATTAGGGCCACACCGTGCTTCGACCATGGCCAGCCTGGAAGAAGCGATGAAAGCGGCAGAACAACATGCCAAAGCCGAAGCCGTTGGCCAAAGTGATTTGTTTGGTTTATTGTCGCCCGAACCACAAATGTCAGCCAAAGCTTTTAAACAGGTACCGATTTGGCCGGATGAAGTCTGGCTGGAAGGGGAGCGTGAAACGCTCGGGCTTTATTTAACAGGTCACCCTATTAACCGTTATCTGGCAGAATTGCCGCATTACGCCAGTTGCCGTTTAGTGGAAATGCAACCGGGCCGACGCGACCAAACCGTGCATGCCTGTGGTTTAGTGGTGTCGGTACGGGTGCTGATCAATAAAAAAGGCCGGCGCTGGGCTTTAGTGCAGCTTGACGATAAATCAGCGCGCTTAGATGTACGTTTTTTCCCCGAACAGTTCGAGAACTTCGAGCATCTGCTGCAAAAAGACAAGGTTTTGGTGGTTTCAGGACAGGTCAGCTTTGATGATTTCAGCGGTGGCCTTACAATGACCGGCCGCGAGGTGGTTGAGATCACCCAGGCCAGGGAAAAATGCCTGAAGTCGCTGTTTATTACTGTGGATGCAGCGCAGACAGGGCCTGATTATTTATCCAGATTACAGCAAGTGCTGGCAGAATTTAAAGCCGGCACAGTACCAGTGCAATTGCGTTATCAGCGCCAGGAAGGTGCGGTAACTATGGCATTGGGTACAGAATGGTGGGTCACCCCCACAGACGCTTTGTTGCATCAGTTAAAACAATTAGCAACAATACAACTTGAATTTAATTAAGTAGGTAGTGACAGTCGATGATGCTGAATTATTTAGAGTTTGAGCAACCGATTGCGGAACTTGAAGCAAAAATTGAAGAACTGCGCAAAGTCAGCCGTAACGGAGATTTTGATCTCGGTTTAGAAGAAGAAGTGAACAAGCTCAAAGAAAAGAGTCTGACACTGACCAAAAAGATTTTTGCCGAATTAGGCGCCTGGCAGGTGGCTCAGTTAGCCCGTCATCCAATGCGTCCTTATACACTGGATTACCTCAAGCATATTTTTACCGATTTTGACGAACTGGCCGGTGACCGTGCTTTTGCCAATGACGCCGCTATTGTCTGTGGTACTGCCCGGTTAGGTGAACGCACTGTGATGGTGATTGGTCATCAAAAAGGCCGCGACACCCACGAAAAAATAAAACGTAACTTTGGTATGCCACGCCCTGAAGGTTACCGTAAAGCGCTCAGAATGTTTGAAATGGCTGAGCGTTTTAATATGCCAATCATTACTTTTATTGACACGCCTGGTGCTTACCCAGGTATCGGCGCTGAAGAGCGTGGTCAGAGTGAAGCTATTGCCCGTAACTTAAAAGTGATGGCTGGCTTAAAAGTACCGGTGATCTGTACAGTGATTGGTGAGGGGGGGTCAGGTGGTGCTTTGGCCATCGGTGTTGGCGATCAGGTCAACATGCTGCAATACAGCACCTACTCGGTGATATCACCTGAAGGTTGTGCTTCTATTCTGTGGAAAAGTGCTGAAAAAGCGCCGCTTGCTGCTGATGCCATGGGTATTACCGCAGCCCGCATTAAAGAGCTTGGCCTTATTGACGAAGTGATCCCCGAGCCATTAGGTGGCGCACACCGTGCGCATGAGCAGATGGCGGCCAGTTTAAAACAGGCGCTGATCCGCGATTTAGCTAAGCTCGACAAATTGTCGGTGCCTGAACTGCTGGACAGACGTTATAAACGCCTGATGTCCTTTGGTTATTGCTGATAAAATTTGTTTGATAAAAGCCGCGTAAAGCGGCTTTTTTTACCGATAGAGTACCCCACACTGTGTCACTTCCTGTTATTGCCAACTCAATGCTGAATGCTGTCTCCACACAGTTGCTGGCTGTTGGCTGCAATAAAGTGGTGCTGGCACTCAGTGGTGGCCTGGATTCGATGCTGTTATTGCATCTGCTTAAACAGTGGCAACAGCAGGCACCTGAACAAGACCGGCAGCTGAGTGCTGTTTATGTGCATCATGGTTTAAGCCCCAATGCAGACGCCTGGGGCGAGTTTTGTGCTGCGCACTGTGCGTTGTTAAAAGTGCCTTTTGTGATGGAAAAAGTGCAGCTTGCAGGTACAAACAATCTTGAAGCTAAAGCACGCGAAGTCCGCTATCAGGTGCTCGCTGCAGCTATCAGCAGCAGCGATACTGCACTTTGTACCGCGCATCATGCCGATGATCAGTTAGAAACCTTGTTGCTGGCACTGAAACGTGGCAGCGGTGCTGCTGGCCTTTCCGGTATTGCATCTGCTAAAGCTTTTGCCAAAGGCTGGTTGGTGCGGCCACTGCTGGATTTTAACCGCAGTGAGCTGGAAGCCGTGGCCAAAGCCGCAGCCATCGCTTTTATCGTTGATGAAAGTAACAACAACGCTGCTTTTGACCGCAACTTTTTACGGCTTGAAGTTTTACCGGTCTTGCGCCAGCGTTTTCCCGCTATCGCGAAAACCAGCAGCCGTGCTATGCAGCAGCTGGGCGCTTTGCAACAAGCCAATGATTATCTGTTAGCGCCGCTGCTAAGCGGTATGCAGTGTGGTCAGCAACTCGATTTAGCTAAACTGCAGCAACATCCGCTGCCGGTGCAGCAGTTATTGTTACGGGCATTTTTACAGCAGTTTGCGCTGAATCCGTCTACTTTGCAGCTGGAAGAATTATTTGAAAATCTGATAGGTGCCAAAGCGGATGCCCAGCCAGAGCTGTGTCTTGGTGATTATCAGTTACGGCGTTTTGCCAACACCTTGTATTTGCTGACCCCACAAGAGCTGCACGCAGAGGCAGAGTTACAACAGCATCTGCAACAAACAAAACCGCTGCAGCTGCTGGCCGATATGCCTCTCACTTTACCGGATGGCCGGGTATTACTCTGGAAGACACAAAAAGCCGAACTGCAACCAGATCTCTGTCAGTGGCCGTTAGCTTTGCCGGTTAGCGCAGAATTGAGCCTTGATTATGCAGGTTTTGCCCGCAAGTTTAAGCCTGCAGGCGCTGCGGTCAGTAAACCGTTAAAACAATGGTTTCAGCTTTGGAAGGTTCCGCCCTGGCAACGAGGCTCAGTGCCTTTCATCATTGCCGGGCAGCAAATTGTGGTGGTGGCGGGTTATGCCAGTCACTGTACTGAGCAGGAAGCGCAGAGCTGGTTGTGTTTACAAACCAGCACGGCAACTAAGCTTTAATCAGTTCAGCAACAGTGTTTAAGGCTGCATGAGGCTGAGCATGGCGCACCGCATTTTTACCCGCTTGTTTAGCCTGATATAACGCCTGATCCGCCCGCGCAAACAACAACTTACTGTCTTCCCGTTGTTGCAGTTGTGCTAAACCTGCACTGGCGGACACGCCAAACTTTTCACAAATATGATGTTGCGAGATAGCCTTCACCAGCCGGTGGGCAACGAGCTCGGCGCTGTAAGCGTCTTCTGCGGTGAGCAACACCGCAAATTCATCACCGCCAAAACGGAACAGATTGTCGCTGACGCGTAATGTGCTGCGCATGGCATCGGCAACGGCCAATAACACTTCATCACCGGCATGGTGGCCGTGATTGTCATTCACCGGTTTAAAGTTGTCCAAATCCAACAAAATCAAAGCACAAGGTTGTTGTTTACGCTCTGCCAGCAACACGGTTTTGCTAAAAGCATCGTCAAAAAAACGACGATTTCCAAGGCCGGTTAAAGTGTCCTTTAGCGCCAGTTGTTGCAGCCGCGTCACAACCAACGCATTGCGAAGCGGAAATAACCACTGGGTTTCCAGCTCTAGTAAACGCCGTTGTATTAACGGGCTAAAGGCGTTGTCACTTTGATAAACCAGTTCAGCCAGACATTGATCGTTTAACACCAGCATACTGCGGTATTCATTGTTGCTGACATAAGAGCCGGCCGCCTGAAAACTGCCAACAGCTGTGTGCATTTCCAAAGCACTGAGCGGCAGAATTTTGCCAGCGGCCATCGAAAAAATTTGTAACTGTTGTGCCAGATCCAGGCTGGTTTGCAGTTGCTCGACCAAACCAGGCCCAACAGTGCTGGTCAGTTGTGACCAGTTGGGCTTGGAAGTGATACCGGCATAACTTGGGACATGGTCTAACGACATGTCGCTGAAGCTGAACATATCCATCAGCTTGCTCCTGTGATCAGAATGATATCTGAACAAAGCAGGTTTTGTGCCAGTCTGTAATGATCTTCAAATACATGGAGTTACGAAATGAAGCTGGCAAAAAGCCAGCAAAAGACGGCTTTTTGACGGCAATTTGCTGCCCAGGGCCATTAAGTTAATCAGTGTCAGCTTTTAACAGCGCCATAATAGCGTCCATCTGTCTGATGCCGTCTTCATAACCCAGCTCAATCAGCCTTTTGGTAAAAGACTTTTCAAACAACAGGTAACTTGCAAGGCTGGAATCAGAATGCTGTTTAATGCCAATAGCACGCAATAAAGACCGCACTGCCATGGGCAAAGCCAAAAAGCTTTCACTGGCGAGCTGGTTAAAGTTGGTGGAAGGATTAATTAACAAGCTCTGGATAGGCTTGAGTTCACTTTTGATCTGGTGTTCTTTGAGCGTGTTGATGGTTTTATTGACCCTTTCCATGCGCTCCAGATCGGCGGTCAGGGTGTCAGAAAAAATACTATCAAGCAGATGACCGGCAATAGTGGATAAATTCGGATGGTGCGGTAACTGCTGCATCCCTCCATGTTTACGGGGTTGCTCCAGGCCAATGATTAAAATTTTGTCTGCGCCCAAATGAATAGGGGCGCTGAGCGGTGACAGCTGATTCACCGAGCCGTCGCCGTAATAAAGTTGGTTGATCCGCACCGATGGCATCACCAGCGGAATAGCAGCAGAAGCCATCAGATGGTGAATGCCTAATAAAGTGCGTTGACCACAACGGCGTGAGCGTTGCCACTCACCGGCGTCTTTTGACTGGAAAAAGGTAATGGAGTCGCCACTGTTATAACAGCTTGCAGTGACAGATACGCTGTCGAGGTAACCTCCCATAATGTTGCGATCCAGCCGTTTTAAATCCAGCAGTTCATTCAGCAACATTTTCAGCGGTTTGTTGTCCAGTAAAGACACAGGTTTGTGATTGGCGTAGTCGGCCTGAAAGGCGCTTAAAAAACCACGGGCCAGATGGTAAGTCACCCGCAAATAATCTGAATAATACACATGGCTGGTATGAAAGTTTTTCCAGATCCATTCCAGTTTGCGCACACCTAAATGAAAGCAACTGGCATAACAGGCCACCGCAGTGCCATTAATGGCGCCTGCTGAAGTGCCGCAGATAATTTGAAATGGCACTTTGCTGTTACGCGGAAATTGCTGGGCAATGGCTTTAAGTACACCGACCTGATAGGCGGCTCTGGCACCACCGCCGGTCAGTAATAAGGCAACTTTTTTGTTTGTGGTTGATTCAGTCATACAGCGATACAAAATGGCCTGACGGCGGCAGAGTTATTTGTTAACTATTACTGACTTTGCGCGACAAAGCAACGACAGCTGTGCAGGCCGGACTTGTTGTTTTGTCTGCTTTTTTCCCACAACCAGCCCCTTCGCCCAAGTCCGCCGTGGTAAGGGCTGGCTGCATGGGGTAAAGTAAGTGCTATGGCCGCGAATTTTCATTGTATTTCAAAGGGGATCTTATGAGCGAGCAACAAAACGAAGCCAAAGCAACAACAAAAAATTGGCTGGCGCCTGTGGTGGTACTGGCGATTATTGCAGGTATCGCCTGGTATTTATTAAAACCAACAGCGGAAGTGGCACCAGCACCTGGGGTGCAGGCGCCTGCAGAAGTGGTCAAAACCCCGGAAGTAGCGAAAGAACCTGAGGATGTACTGACGGCTGCTGCAGAACCTGCTGATGAAATCAGTGCTCAGGCGGCGGATGCAGGCGTTGACGGGCAAACCTTGCCAGTGGAGCAGGAAGTGGCACCATTGCCACAATTACCAGCACTGGATGAGTCTGATGCGCTGGTACAACAGGAGTTATTAAAGCTGAACTGGAAACCCGGTTTGGCGGCACTTTTTGTCAACGAAGAAATGATCCGCCGTTTTGTGGTGCAAATTGACAATATCGCCCAGGGCCAGCTGGTGCCTCAGCAGCAGATTTTTAAAGGTCTGAAACAGGATTTTAAAGTGGTAAAAAACGGTGCTCAGTATCAGCTGGATAGCGCCAACTATGCCCGTTACAACCTGTATCTGGATCTGCTGGAAAGTGCCCCCAAAGCGCAGGTGGCGGCATTGTTTAATCAACTGTATCCGCTGATGCAGGCGGCTTATCAGGAATTAGGTTATCCGGACCAGCAATTCCGCGACAGAGTGCAACAAGCCATCAAAGTCTTGCTGGCGGCGCCTGAAGTGGCGGATGGCCCTATGCTGGTGCTTGATTCAGTGCAGTATTCTTTTGCTGATGCTGAGCTTGAACAGCTGGGGCTGGCGCCAAAACAGATGATCCGCCTCGGTCAGAAAAATCAGCAACGTTTAAAATTGTTGCTGGCGGCGTATCAGCCACTGCTGGCCAAAGGTTAAGGTTATTTTATGCAGTCCTGGCCAGAACTGCCCGTGACAGCACCCCGTCACCACAGTGCCAAAGCGCAGCGTTTTGGCCGCTGGTTATTAACCAAACTCGGCTGGAGTATTCAGGGAGAGCTGCCGGCAGTGCCCAAATTTGTGGTGGCTGTGGCGCCTCATACCTCGAACTGGGATTTTGTGGTGGCGATGGCGGCTAGTCTGGCACTTGGCGTGAAAATATCCTTTTTGGGCAAACACAGCATTTTTGTCTGGCCAGTGCGCAACTGGTTGTTACGTTGGGGTGGTATTCCGGTGCGCCGGGACAGCGCTCATGGCGTAGTAGGGCAGATAGTGGCTGAGTTTCAGCAGCAGCCGCAGCTGATTTTGGGAGTGGCGCCTGAAGGAACCCGGCGTAAAGTCAGCCAGTACCGCTCCGGTTTCTGGCAAATAGCCAAACAGGCTGGGGTGCCTATTCAGTTGCTTGGGCTGGATTATGCCAGCAAACAACTGGTGTTTGGGCCAGTGCTGCTACCCGGTAAAAGTTTTGAGCAGGACTGTGCGCAGATGCGGTTGTTTTTTCAGCAAATGCAGGCAAAAAATCCGGAATTTGCATAATGCCTTGCACAGGCGACAAGTTTTAAGCATAATGCGCCCGCATTGTCAGTCAGCCGGATTGCGCTTTACTGACGACACTATGGTGGCCTTATTGGTCCTCCCGCAATACTAGTACGTGAACCCGGTCAGGTCCGGAAGGAAGCAGCCGCAGCGTATGACGTATGTGCCGGGATGTGGCTGGTAAGGCTACCACCCAAACCCCCGCAACACCTTTGAAGTTCATCAGCATAACCCTGACTTTAATCTGGCTTGAATAGCCGGCTTGCAGCTTTTTATTGACCTGTTTTCTCTACCGAATTATCAGAGAGAGTTGTCTGTGTTGCCTGAAACCAGTTGGCGCTGAAAATCTTTTTGCACTATTGCCAGGGCGGCAAGCACTGTTGCAACAGGCAGCTGCTGTTGTTCCAATAACATAATCAAATCAACGGCCAGCTGCACTTCGGCGGGGGCCTGCGCCAGCGGCACAGGCTTGCTCTGTTTTGCAGATTTTTGGGCTTGTTCAGGCATCAACGTCAGTTGCTTGTGGTGCTTCCGGTATTTTTTTATTGTCCGGACTGTCTAAAAAACTGCGGGCTTTGGCGACAGCGTCTTTCACGCGGGTTACCATTTCAAAACGTTCGGTTTGTGGCAGGTAAAACGCCATGTCCACTTCATAACGAATATATTTACAAGGCAGCTGGTTCAGCACAATACAACATAAGTCGGCCAGATATTCACTGTCATGCTCCTCGTCCAGCCCCAGTTCTATCAGGTGGTCCAGCATCAGCTTTTCATAATAGTTATGGATATCATCATGTAGTTTCATTCACTGCTCCCGGGTCAAAGCATTTGACCTGACTGGTTTTTTTGTTGGGCTAAGCATAAACACTAATAAGCCAAATTGCCACAGCCCGGTCTTGCTGACAATGGGGGAAAACCGCTGCTACAATGCGCAGTCGAAATTAAGGCCTCGCGCCGGAAGCTATTGTTATGCAAAAAAATACCACCCCCTGTTATTACGGCGATTATCTGCAACTGGATAAAATTCTGACGGCGCAAGCCACTGAAAGTGCCAAATATGGTGCTGAAGCCCATGATGAAACTTTGTTTATTATTGTGCATCAGGTGTATGAGCTTTGGTTTAAGCAAGTGCTGCATGAGTTAAAAGCCGTGCTTGGCGTTTTTGCCGCTGATGTGGTGAAAGATGAACAACTCACTGGCGTGGTGCATAAACTGAAAAGGATCATCACTATTCAGCAGCTGATGAATCAGCAGATTGGCGTGATGGAAACCATGACGCCGCAGGATTTTATGTCGTTTCGCGACTATCTGGTGCCGGCGTCAGGTTTTCAGAGTGTGCAGTTTAAAATGCTGGAAATTGGCCTGGGGTTAAAAAGTGGGTATCGCATCGACTTTGATAAAAACTCTTTTTACAGCCGGCTGAATGAGAAAGACCGTTTGTTTCTGGAAAGTTTAGAGCAACAGCCAAGTTTGTTTGAGCAGGTGGAAAAGTGGCTGGAGCGCATGCCGTTTCTGGAACTTGGTGATTTTAGTTTCTGGCAGATGTATCAGCAAACTACAGCACAGATGCTGAATGAAGACGAGCTGACGGTACGTTCTATTATTCAGATTGCTGAACATGAAAGACAAATGCAGCTGGATGAAATTGATAAAACCCGCGCTAAATTTGCCGCTTTGCTGGATAACGATAAATATCAGCAATTACAACAGGATGGCACTTTCAGGCTCAGTCAGCGCGCTATGCTGGCAGCACTTTTTATCAGTTTGTATCAGGAAGAGCCGGTGTTTAATCTGCCATTCCAGGTGCTGACCTGCCTGACTGAAATTGACGAGAACTTCACCATTTGGCGTTACAAACACGCCATGATGGTACAGCGCATGTTAGGCACAAAAATTGGCACCGGTGGTTCTTCAGGGCATGATTATTTAAAACGCACTACAGAAAAAAACCGTATTTTCACTGACTTATTTAATATGGCTACCTTTTTGGTGCCAAAAGCCAGCTTGCCGCTATTGCCTGGTGCGGTAAAACGCCAGCTTGGTTTTTATTTTGCAGGTGCTGAGCAGAGTTAAACCGGATTTAGCTAGCTGTTCTAAAAAGCCAGTCCTTTGACATGACGTGAAGTGACTGGCTTTGTTGTTTTTGTATGGCAGCAGGCGAAGTGTCGGTTTCTGGTTTTACGGAATTTGATGGGTTAATTTTCTGCTGTCAAAAGCGGCTTTAAACAGTTGCAGATGAATAGCGGTGAGGGCGGTTAAATCGCGCTGATAACCACCACCAATGACAGCGGCCAGCGCAATGTTACGGTTGCGGCAGCTGTTGATCACATAACTGTCGCGCGTGAGTACTCCTTGTGTGCTGATCTGCAGTAGTCCTAAATCATCGTGCTGATGAATGTCGACACCAGCGTCATATAAAACGACATCAGGTTGATGTAAATCCAGCAGGTAATCCAGGCTTTGTTGTACGGCTTCGAGATAAAGCGCATCGCTGCATAAATTGGGTAAAGCGACATCCCAGTCGGATTGTTGTTTTCGCGCCGGGAAGTTTTTTTCGCCATGCACAGAAGCAGTAATAATGTTGGCATCGTTTTGAAAAATCAGTGCTGTGCCATCGCCCTGATGCACGTCACAATCAAAAATCAGAATTTTGTCCACACCTTGCTGCTGTAACATCCGGGCAGCAATGGCTAAATCGTTAAATAAACAAAAACCACTGCCTTCATTGGCAAAAGCGTGGTGATAACCACCGCTTAAATGCAGGGCTAAACCATGCTCCAGCGCAAGTTGTGCCGTTTTTACCGTGCCGCCAACCGAAATCAGGCTGCGTTGATATAACTGCTGTGACCAGGGAAAACCAATGCGGCGCATGGCTTTGGCATCAATACTGCCGGTTTGCAGGCTGTGGATATAGTCAGGCTGATGCACCAGCAACAGCTCTGCAATTGTGGCCGCTTCGGACTCTGCAAAACAATGCTGCGGCACACCGGCGGCTAATAAAGCCTGATACAACGCCCGGTATTTGCCAATGGGGTAACGGTGTTTTTCCGGTAATTGCAGCTCGCTGTAACAAGGATGATAAAGCAGGGCAGGCCAGTGCATCAGCGTTCTCTTTTTTGTTCCAGCCACTGAATTTCGGCTTCGAGCTGGCTAATGGCTTTGCGGCAACGCCCCAGTCTGGCATGCAACGCCAACTGCAATTCAGGTTGTTGTTGCTGCTGCGCCGCTTCGTGGATCATCTGCTGCAGCCGGCGTTCAAATTCATGGGTTTCACTGAGTTTCTGATACAAAGCCTGATGTGACCCCCCCAGCTCCGCCAATAACTGGCCTGCTCTGTGCCGCTCTGGTGCTGTGGCTGTGGCTTTGGCCACTTTGGCTTTACGCCATTTACCGTTTTCTCGTTGCCGTACATCCAGGCAACTAAAGGCCCGGCTTAATGCCTCCAGCTGGGCGGCCAATTTGACGGCCAGGCGCTGCTGATTTTGTTGCTGGAACAGCTGATAGTCAGTGTGGCCGCGCACCGGTGCCTGCAATCGTTTCAGCAGCTGCATGGCTTCCTGCACATAATCAAGCAGTTGTGGTGAGTGACACTGAAAAAGTTCAGAGTCAAACCAATCGCGGCGTTGCCAGGAAGGCGCTGCTTCGTCAATACGGCTGGCCTGATTGGCCAGTTTCAGCAACTGTTGCTCCAGTGCCGCCAGTTGTTGTTGATTGTTCATTGGCTGAACCAGGTTTGCCAAATGAGTCGCAGCGCAATAGCCATCACCATCAGCATAAACAGCGGTTTAATCAGCTTACTGCCAAAACGGATGGCGGTATGAGCGCCAAAATAAGAGCCAACCATCAGGCAAAGCCCCATGGCAATACCAAGCTGGTAATGAATATGGCCAAGTACAGCAAAAGTCACCAGCGCAAAACCGTTGGAGACAAAATTCATTGAACGCGCCACGCCGCTGGTCAGCAACAGGTTAATTTTATATAGCGCCATGGTCGACAGCATCCAGAAGGAGCCGGTGCCTGGTCCGGCGATGCCGTCATAAAAACCCAGGCCAAGTCCCTGTAATCTCTGGCTCCAGCGGTTTTTTGCCGTGTCTGCAGGGAGTTGAAGTTGATCATCCGCCTGTACTTTGGCAAACAAACTGTAAATGGCCGCTATTAAGATGAGCACCGGCAATACCTTTTCCAGCGTGCTTTTGCTGATTTGGTCCACTACCAATACGCCAATGCAGGCGCCAACTGCTGTTGCTATCAGTGCGTGGCGCCAATAATAAGGGGCAAACAATTTTTTGCGGTAATAAGTAACTGAAGCCGTTAATGAACCAAAAGTAGCGGCCAGTTTATTGGTGCCCAGCACCAGATGAGGGGGCAAACCGGCGGTTAATAAAGCAGGTACTGTTAATAAACCACCACCACCGGCAATAGCATCAATAAAACCGGCAATAAAAGCCACACTGCACAACAGCAGCATGACTGTTGGATCAAGCGCAAATTCCATGATTATCCGTCAATCTGTTGGCGAAAAGGCGGCAAGGCTTTGAGCATGGCACTGCCGTATGACTTAGTCACAAGACGCCGGTCCAGGATCACAATGCGACCCTGGTCCTGCTCCTGGCGCAGCAGTCTACCACAGGACTGCACCAGTTTCTTCGCCGCTGCCGGCACTGTTAATTGCAAAAACGGATTGCCGCCTCTTTTGCTGACTGCTTCGGCCATGGCTTCTTCAAAAGGGCTGGTCGGCACTGCAAAAGGCAGCTTGGTGATAATCAGATTGGTGAGAAGTTTCCCAGGTAAATCAAGGCCTTCAGAGAAGCTTTGCGTGCCAAACAAAATGCTGCCGCCACCGCCTTCAATTTTCATCTTATGTAAATCGAGCAGAGACTGCCGGCTGGCTTCACCTTGCACCAATAAAGTCCATTGTTGCTTCCGTAGCGCAGCCGCCACTTGCTCCATCTGCCAATAAGAGGCAAAAAGCACCAGATTGCCCTGCTTGTTATCCAGATATTTTGGCAACACTTCAATCAGTTCATCGGTAAACAAATCTGAGGTGGGTTCAGTGCGTAATTTCGGAATATGGATGACCCCACGTTCGGCATAAGCAAAAGGCGAATTGACCTGTAAAGTCTGCAGCCCCGGGTGATCCGTTAAACCCAGTTCTCTTTTGGCATAATCAAAAGAGTTTAATGAAGTGAGGGTGGCAGAACAGAGCAGCACAGCGTGGGCTTTGCTGAATAACAAATCATCCAGCTGAAAACTGACTGACAAAGGACAGGCGTGACCGCGGATCTGTTGCTCAAAACGGCTTATCCAGCGCGCCTGATTGACATGATTATTTTGTGGGGCGGACCATAACTGCCACAGTTGGTTTTGCGCGGAGTATTTTTGCTCCAATGCCTGTAATTCATGTTGCAGTGGCAACAACTGTTTACTTTTGAGTTTGCCGTCACTCTGTGCATCTAACAAATGTTGAAATAGTTTTTCGATACAAGACAATAGTTTGCCGCTTTGTTCCGCCAGTTGTTCTGCCTGACGCTGAAATAAATCGGGTAACACGGCGTCGATAAAACGGTGATGGAGTTCTTTGCCAAACCAATCGTTGGCTGATTTTTTCAGCTGTTGTTGTAGTGGTTTTAAGCTACCAATAAAATCCTGCGATAAATCAATGAGTTTTAACGTTTCTTTTATGGCGCTGTGCTGGGGCAACTGGTTTTGCAGTTGTTGATACAATTTTTCCGTTTGCTCCTGCCACAGAGCAGTATCTGCATTTAATGGCGCGTTGCCTGAGAAAAAGTCGCGGCCGCTGTCGGCCAGATGGTGCGCTTCATCTATCACATAAATGCAATCTTCCGGTTTTGGCAAAATACTGCCACCTGAAGCTAAATCGGCCAACAACAAAGCATGATTCACCACCAGCACCTGACTGTTTTCTATTTCAGCGCGCGCCAGGTGAAAAGGACAATGACGATGGGCGGGCTGCTGTTTATGGCAATGGTAACTGTCGGCCTGAATGCTGTGCCAGAGGCTGTCTGCGACCGCAAAAGGTAAGCTGTCTTTATCACCAAGCCAGCGTCTTTCCTGCCAGGCAGCAGCAAGTTTGGCTAAATCGGCCGGGCTGGCTTTATCTAGCCACTGCGGTAACAGGTCCGGTTGCTGAATTTGCTGATTTAATCTTTCGATGCAAGCATAACGCTGGCGGCCTTTGATCAGCGTAAATTCAAAAGGCAGTTCTGAATACTGCTGAAAAAAAGGTAAATCTTTGTTTACCAGTTGTTCCTGCAAAGCAACAGTTGCAGTGGCAATCACCAGCGTTTTTTTCTTCTGCAGCGCCAAGGGCAGAGCTGCCATCAGATAGGCCAGCGATTTGCCGGTGCCCGTGCCTGCTTCAATTAAGCCGATCCGATCGTAACTGTGGTAACTGCCGGCAACAATATTTGCCATTTCCGCCACCAGCTTATTTTGTGAGGGACGGGGTTGGTAAGCGGGCAAACTGATCTTAATTTTCTGATGAATTTGCTTAATTTGACTTTTTATTGCACTACTGAGCATAAAAACTCTGTATAAATTTACAGTTGCCGCATTGTACAAAGCCGCATGACGTCAGGCAAACAGGTTTTTCCCCTTGAGCAAAAGTGCAGCGTGCCCTTGACGCGGATCCGGGCTGGAAAATCGTAAGGTATTTGATACAGTTTTGTGATTTTATTTGAATCGAGTTTTTCGAATGTTTTAATTCCTTTACCGTTGCTGGTTTTGACAGATTTGTGGTTTTTCGTGGTTGTAATGCTTAGTTGACGATAGCAGGTAAGGCCGCTTCAGGCAGCTAAGCTGCGGATTTAAAGGCTGCTGAAAAAATAAGCAAAGTCATTTGCGTGTTCTCAAAAAAGTTCAATCTAACAACTTTTTTTTGTATGAATTTATGTAAAAGCGATTGACCCTCGCAAAAAAATCGCCTTATTATCCGGCAGTGCACTTCCGGGCTTATCCGGAAATCGTCAGCAGCAGGCTGCGAAAGTGACTTACTACACAACAAAATCACACTTAAGTGATCCAGGGAGATAAGAATGTTTAATAATCATAAAACTGCAAAAGCTGTGCGCATTGCCTTAGCATTTGGCGCTGCATCTACCGCAATGTTTTCTGCTACCGCTGCTATGGCAGCAGAAGAGGAAGATTCAGCTAAGAAAGTTGAACGTATTGAAGTAACTGGTTCTCGTCTGAAAAGAACAGATCTGGAAACGGCAACACCTGTAACAACCATCACTGGCGAAGAAATGAAAGCCATGGGTATCCAGGACGTTGGCCAGTTCATGCAGTCAAGCCCAATCATGTCTGGTTCTCCAGCGATGACCACGACCAACAACGGTGGTAACGGTGGTACTTTCGTAGAGTTACGTGGTCTGGGTGACGAGCGTACTCTGGTTCTGATCAACGGTCGCCGTGTGGTGAGCGCTGACTTCCAGGGTATCCCAAGTGCAATGATCGAGCGTATCGAAGTTCTGAAAGATGGTGCTTCTGCAACTTACGGTGCTGACGCTATCGCGGGTGTTGTGAACATCATCACCAAGAAAAACTTCGAAGGCGTTGAAGTTACTGTAATGAACAAAGAGTACTTCGATGTTGACGCATCAGGTCAAAACAGCTTTAACATCGTTGCTGGTAAGAGCTTCAGCGATGGTGGCTTCCTGGTTGGTTTAGACTATGTAAAAGAAAAACCAATCACTCAAGGTGACGTGAAAAACGTTAACTTCTTCCAGGCCCCATATAACGTTGCTTCTGTTGAAGGCGCACAGAGCTTTGTTAAAAACGGTCTGATCGCGACTGGCCCTAATGCCAACGTTGAACTGTTAGGTTCAGGTTCTATTCCTTGTGGTAACCACACTGTTGTTGGCCTGCCAGGTTCATGGACCAACGGCAAGTGCCCGACTGGCGGCGACGGCAAGCCAGCATTAAGCGATATGCGTCGTTATGTAGGCGGTGGTGCGGTAAACGACACTTACAACTACAACCCAATCAACTTAATTCAAACGCCTTACACCAAAGTAAACTTCTTTGTTGAAGGTAACTTCCAGTTAAACGACACCACCAACATCTATTCTGAAACCCGTATCAACAAACGTGAATCTAACCAGGAACTGGCAGAAACTCCGTTTGATACTCAGTTTGACCCGGGTTTTGTGTTAGCAAACGGCCGTAATGGTGTTTCTAAAGACAACTACTACAACCCGTACGGCGCTGACGTTTCTCGTGTACGTCGTCGTATGGTTGAAGCTGGTCGTACTTTCGAACAAGACGTAACCCGTTTCCAACAAGTGTTTGGTGTGTCTGGTGAGAACAACCTGATTGAAGGCTGGACTTACGATGTATCTTCAAACTATGCCTATTCACAAACTGCCAGCATAGACCGTGGTCAGCTGTTTGGTCCTAACTTAGGTAAAGCTTTAGGCCCATCATTTAAAGATGCAAGTGGTAACGTAGTTTGTGGTACTCCTGGTGCAGTTATCGCGGGTTGTGTACCGTTAAACGTATTTGGCGGCCCAGGTTCTATTACTAAAGACATGCTGGACTACATTTCTGCACCACTGTTAGACGCTGACAACAGCGACCTGCTGCAAATCACTGCGTTCACAGGTGGTGACCTGTTTGAACTGCCAGGTGGTGTAGTCGTTGGTGGTTTTGGTGTTGAATACCTGAAAGAAACTTTTGAACAAGAACGCGATTCAGGTAAGTTCCTGAGCGTAGTGTCTGGTAACAAAGGCCGTGTATTACAACAAGGCGAATACGACAACAACTCTATTTTCGCTGAGTTTGAAATTCCATTATTACCAGAGTCTGATTTTGTTAAACGTATGGACCTGAAACTGGGTGCACGTCGTGACGATTTCAGCCACGTTGGTACTGCTGACACTTACCAGGCTGGTTTAGTATGGGAAATTGTTGACGGTCTGATGTTACGTACTAACTACGGTACAGTGTTCCGTGCTCCAACTTTAACTGACCTGTACGGTCCAGAGGAAGATAGCTTCCCGCCAGCTGGTGATCCATGTTCAACAACTGGTTGGGCTTCTGCACCACAAGCGCAGAAAGACCGCTGTTTAGCTGCTGGCGTACCAGCAGGTGGTTCACCAAACGTTGACGGCCAACAACTGGCAAAAGTTGGTGGTAACCCGAACGTGAAACCAGAAGAAGGTGATACTTTCACCGCTGGTATCGCTTATTCTCCAGATTTCCTGGAAGGTTTAGGCATTACTGTTGACTACTGGGAAGTGAACATTGAAGGCGCTATCGATGCAATCGGTGCAAGCGATTCACTGCAAGGTTGTTATGCCGGTGGTATTCAACGTCTGTGTGCGAACGTTGTTCGTGACGGCACAGGTTACATCAGCTACGTTCGTGGTTTAACGCAAAACCTGTTCGAGAAAAACGCCAAGGGTGTTGATACAGAGCTGTCTTACAGCTTAGACACTGAAATTGGTCGTTTTAACTTCAACACTGTATGGACTCACTTCCTGCAACGTGAAGACGAACAATACAACGGCGCAACTTACCAGTTCGAACTGCAAGACTTAGCTGGTCAATTTGTTGGCGGTACTATCGACTCAACTTATGCAACTGACAAAGTAGCGTTCAACGTGTCTTACGACTGGGAAGATCTGAACATCGTTTACCGCGCCAGCTACATCAGCGGTGTTGAATACGATGCAGCTGACTTCACTTACTCTGATGCGTTCTTCGATGCAGCTGATGTTGCAGGCCTGAAAGCTCAGGTTGACAGCTACCTGTACCACGATATCAGTGCTACTTATAACTTCAGCACTAACACTATCGTGAGCGTAGGTATCGACAACATCACTGACGAACTGCCTCCGTACATTGAAAATGCTTTCAATGCTAACACGGACGAATCTACTTACCGTATGTTCGGTCGCGGTTACTTCGTGAAGTTCACTCAGAAGTTCTAAGACCTTCGCAGCAAGCCAGCACTATAAAGTGCTGGCCCTGTACAAAAAAACCAGCCTTTGGGCTGGTTTTTTTATTTTGCGGTTCAGTAATAGATTAAGTGTTGATGATTTATCCGTCCTTGCTGAACTGAATTGCTGCCAGTATCATGCTTTTTAACACCGTTTTGAATCAGCCTGCACTGCCAATTTGTTATCAAGATGGCGTTTATCACAATGGGCACAACGTTGTCTGGCCGGATCCTGAATGAGCAAATGCCGTTCAATTCTGCTGTCGCAATCACAACACAATCCATAAAGCCCCATATCCATCTGGCTCAGGGCGGCCTGAATGGCTTCAAGACGTCGTGTTTTTACTTCCAGCTCTGGCGTTAGCCACTGATTTAACAGTTCCGGCCAATGACTGAGTGGCTGAGTCTCCAGTTTTAACAACAAATTTTTGTATTCGGCCTGATGGTCGTGTTGCAGATACTGAAAAATGGCCAGCCGTAGTTGCTGTATTTCATCCAGCAGCTGTGCTCTGAGCATCGGGGTTATTGACTGTGGCATCACAAACCTCTGTTGATTGGTACTTTGATGACAACATTGTGGTAGTTGGTGTTGTTGTTTGTGCTGATGCAGATCAAAACTTGCTGAAAAAAGCTGTTTTTCCTACCTTTGCGTGCTTTGGTTGCCCTTTGTGGCAGAAATCTTTAGATTAATTGAAATTTTACCGCGCGTTGGCGGGTCTTTATCTGGGTGAAAACCGACAGCTTTTTGTGTAGCGGTGACACTTCAACAAGCAACAGGCAACGAGGGATATGAATATGATGAACAAAAAAGTAGTTTCGGCGATGGGCGCTTTGGTACTGGGTTCTATTACGGTGGCAAACCATGCCAATGCAGCAACCTTTCAGGCAACTGAACTGGCGGCCGGTTATCAGCTCAGTGCGGCTGAAGCGGCTTGTGGTGCCGACAAAGCAAAAACCGATGATAAAAGCAAAGAAGCCAAATGTGGCGCCGATAAAGCAGCCACTGCCGACAAAGCCAAAGAAGGTAAATGTGGTGAGGGCAAGTGTGGTGAAGGCAAATGTGGTGGTGAGAAAGCTGCTGACAAAACCGCCGATAAAGCCGCCACTGCTGACAAAGCCAAAGAAGGTAAATGTGGTGAAGGCAAGTGTGGCGAAGGTAAATGTGGTGGTATGAACTAAGATGCACACAGTTTCCGGTGTAGGTTTGGGGCTCAGGCGTGAGATGTTGGGCGAGCTGAAAGCCAAAAAACCAGATGTTATTGATTTTTTTGAAGTTGCACCGGAAAACTGGTTGCCATTTGGTGGGGCGTTGGCAAAGCAGTTTCGCGCCCTGACCGAACGGTATACCTTTAGCTGTCATGGTTTGAGTTTGTCGCTGGGGAGTCCGGATCCTTTGGATCTGGACTTTATCAAAGCGGTAAAAGCGTTTTTACAACAACATCAAATCACGCTTTAT
>JAYRUI010000003.1:0-24626 GCA_041919175.1 Rheinheimera sp.
AGTATTACTGACTAAATATTTTACTATCTGGTCACTCATACTAAGTTAATTCGTTTTTGCGAATCTTCTATCACGAGTGCCCACACAGATGATTGATTGCTAATTGTTAAAGAGCGTGGCGTTTTACTTAACGCCGAAAGCCGTTGTTTATCAACCACTTTCAGAATCTCTTGCGTTTGACTTTTTCGTTTTCGAATCCGTCGTCGCTGTCGATGAGGCGCATTATAGAGAGATCCAAACAGACCACAAGATCTTTTTTACAGAAAGATGATCGACCGCCTATATTTTCGCCAAATCGAGTTTTTATGCTGTTTTTACCAGCAAAAGCTGGTTAAAAAATGGATCCTGCTGCGGATCCGCCTGATCGCCACCACAACAAACCAGGATAATGCAGCAGGAAAAACCAAGGCGGCACCAATTTTGCTGTTTGATTTTGATATAGTGCTTTTTACGCATTGAAGCTGCCGGTGAGCACAACCGGTAAATCATGGAGTTCAGATGTACGCAGTTTTTCCCTCTATATATAGTATTACCCTCTTCACCTCTGGCACTGTGTTGGCCTTTTCCCGGTCAGTCACAACAAGTGCCTGCACTTGTCAGGCAGCGACCACTTATATAGCTATCAAGAGTGGGGCTTAAAAGTATGTCTGATCAACGTCATCACACTCAGGCGCATGTGCTCTTGATTGAAGACAATCGTGAAGTGCGGTTAGCCGCACGTTTTGTCATGGAAGACTGGGGTTATCAAATCACTGAACTGGAAAACCCGGTACAGGCCCGCGAATGGTTGAATACACAACAAGCCGATTTATTGCTGCTGGATATGAATTTTCAGCTGGATACCACTTCGGGTGAAGAAGGCCTGCGCTTTTTACGTTATTTAAAACAACAACACCCCAGGGTACCTGTGATTGCAATGACGGCCTGGTCTAACACCAGCTTAGTGGTACAGGCGATGCAGGCAGGCGCCGCCGATTTTATTGAAAAACCCTGGAACAACCAGCGGCTACAGCAAATTCTGCAACAGCAATTAAAGTTGTCGGCCCTACAACAACATAATCAGGCATTACAACAACAACTGGAAACCCCAGGCCAGCAGCTGATATGGCGCAGCACGCAGATGCGCCAGTTGATGCAACAACTGCAGAGCGTAGCGGGCACTGAAGCGAATATTCTGCTGACAGGTGAAAACGGTACCGGCAAAAGCCAGTTGGCACAGTGGTTACATCAACATTCAGCACGAAGCTCTGGCCCGCTGATTTCCGTGAATATGGCCGCTATTCCGGAAACCTTGTTTGAGAGTGAATTATTTGGCCATAAAAAAGGCGCCTTTACCGACGCGAAAGAAGCCAGAGTTGGCCGTTTTAGCCTGGCAAAAGGCGGTACGCTGTTTTTGGATGAAATAGCCAATCTGCCATTAGCGCAACAAGCCAAACTACTGAGGGTGCTGGAGTCTGGTCAGTTTGAAGCTTTGGGCTCCAGTCAGACTGAACAAAGTGATGTGCGGTTAATTGCCGCCAGCAATGCTGATTTCAGTGCGCTGATCCAACAAGGCCAGTTCAGACAGGATTTGTATTACCGGCTCAATACGCTGGAGTTCAGAGTGCCGGCTTTGCGTGAAAGGCCGGAGGATATTATGCCGTTATGTGAGTTTTTCCTGCAAAAACATGGCGAGCGTTATCAAAAAACCGGCCTGAGGTTACAAGCCGCAGTTGAAAGCAGTCTTTGTCGTTACAGTTGGCCGGGCAATATCCGCGAGCTCAGCCACTTAATGGAAAGAGCTGTACTGCTCACCCAGGACAGGGATATTAGCGCCAGCGTTATGCTGCTGCCTGAAAGTGTAAAACAGCAGGCGCCAACAGAACTGCCGATGATGACCTTAGAGCAAGCCGAACTTGGGCTTATCCGTCAGGCGCTGGCGCACTGTCAGGGCAATAAGCAAAAAACAGCCGACTTGCTTGGCATTACCAAATCTTCTTTATACCGCCGGCTGGAAAAATATGGTCTGGAACTCTGACAGTCTGGAACAACAAAGCCAGCGCCAAACCTGGCTATTGATTTTACTGGCAGCAGGCTGCGCCTTTGCCTCCAGCTGGCTGTGGCCGCTTTGGTGGGTCTGGCTTTTAGCGGCCGGTACTTTTATCTGGATATGCCGTGCGCAACTGCAAAGTCAGAAGCGGTTATTGGCTGCATTTAACCGTGCCAGTGTACAACTTGAAGCCATGCATAATCAGGACTACAGCCTGCAAGCCAAAGCCGCATTTACCCGTGGTATTGCGGCCGGTTTTCAGCAACAGCTGCACCAGCTCAGCCAACAACTGCAACAACGCAAAAGCTTTTTTGATGAGCAGCAGTTTTTGTTGTACCGGCTGATCGACCAGCTGAACACCCCTATTCTGGTGTTTGATCATAAACAACAACTCAGTTATGCCAATGCTGAGTTTCAGCAATTGTTTGGCCGTCCCTGGCAAAGCATGCGTCACACCTCGGCCACCAGCCTCGGTTTATCAGCAGAACCACACTGGCATTTTGCCGACCCAAGCCGCGCCAGACAGTGGCAGATCCGGCAAAGCCGATTTATTGATCAAGGCCAGAGTCATCAGCTGTTGGTGTTTATTGATATTCAGGCGGCGCTGCGCGAAACCCAGTTGCAAGCATGGCAACAGCTGATCAGAGTGCTGAGTCACGAGATCCGTAATTCACTGACACCGGTGCAAACCCTGACTGAGCATTTACAGCAAAAATTGCCGTCAGGCCGCGAGCAGGATGCTGTTGCCTTAATCCGGGAGCGCAGCCAGCATTTGCAGGATTTTGTCAGCCGTTATGCCGAACTGAATAAAGAGCTGAAAATTCAGCCACAACAACTGGATGCCAAAGAGCTGTTTGCCAGATTGCAGTTGCTGTTTCAGCATCAGCAACTCACAGCCGCAGGTTTAGAGCTGCAGTTTATGGCGGATAGTATGTTGTTGCAGCAAGTGCTTATCAACCTGATTAAAAACGCCTGTGAAGCACAAAGTGCGGTTGGTACTGTCAGTCTGAGCTTTAGAGTTGTTGCATCTCAGGTTGAAATTTGTGTGCTGGATCAAGGCCATGGCATTCAAAATCCGCAAAACTTGTTTGTGCCCTTTTACAGTACTAAAGCTCAGGGCCAAGGCATAGGTTTAGCCTTATGCCGGCAAATCATTGAACAAATGGGTGGCGATTTAAAGCTGCACAACAGAACCGACGGTTACCAGGGGGCTTGCGCCCGTATTTTATTGCCTTTGAGCCATGCCTGATACAGCGTCCGGTTTCGGATAGATACCGTCCGGAATCGGACGCCTCGCTCAATAACAATATAAATAAGTCAATATATTCAATAACTTAACCTATGGCACAAGCTTTGCTACATCTGGCTAACATAAAAACGTTGTTGGCTGAACTCCTGCTATCTCCCAACCTCAGCCACTGCGTTTTTATGGGTTTTCCGTTGTTATCACTCAGGATCATTGCCAATGGACGTTCAGAAAACAAAATCAAAACAACGATTTAAAAAACCAGCTTTGCTACTGTCGGCTTTAGCAGCTTTGGTGATAGTTGGCACTCTGGTGGCGTCCCCTGCCCATCAATACAAAGTTGCTAAATCCACTTTGTTATTCGCCAAAGTACAACAAGGTGATTTACAGGTCACAGTTGACGCTTATGGCGTGCTGCGCTCTGACAAACAAAAACTGATCAGCGCCTTGTCGGCGGCCACTGTGGAAGAAGTGTTATTAAAACCGGGTGCCGAAGTGCAGCCGGATTCGGTGATTTTGCGTTTAAGCGACCCGGAGCTGTTGCAGGAAATAGACACCGCAAGCATGACCACCTCGCAGGAACGCGCTAATTTCCGCCGCCAGCAACTGACCAACCAAAGAGAATTGCTGACCGAAGAAGGCCGTTTTGCCGAACTGAATGCCAGTTATCAGCTGATTAAACTCAGGCATGATGCCGAAGCGGATATGGCGGCCAAAGGTATTGTTTCGCAACTGAATTTTCAAAGTACAGTGTTACAAAAAGCCCAACTGGCCGAGCAGGTCAAATTACAACAAAACCGCTTACAACAACTGAAGCTGGTCAATCAGGAAGCCTTGACGATTTCACAGGAACAGCTGAATCAGGCCATGGCCCGTGAAGCCCAATTGCGCCAACGCGCCGAACGCTTAATAGTGCGGGCCGGCATTAACGGCGTGTTGCAGCGGTTACCGGTGGAACTTGGCCAGAGTGTGGCGGCAGGTCAGGAGCTGGCGTTGGTCGGCAGTGACAAAGATTTACTGGCGCTGGTGCGGGTGTCACAAAGTAAAGCTGAACAAATTCAGCCTGGCCAAAAAGCAGTGATTAACACCCGAAGGGAACAAGCCAATGCCGTGGTGAGCCGCATCACGCCACAAGTGGTGGAAGGCACTGTTGAAGTGGAGCTGCGTTTTGCAAGTGCAGTACCTGCATCGGCCAGACCCGAGCTGAACGTAGACGCGCAGATTTTTACCGCCGACTTAAAAAATACTTTGTATATCGAAAGACCGGTCAACCAGCAAAGCCATAGCCAAGGCCCGCTGTTTAAACTGACTGATGACGGCAACAGCCTGCAAAACACAGATTTGCAATTTGGCGAAGAAGCAGGCCGTTTTTTACAAATTACCAAGGGCGCTGCGGCCGGTGAGCAGTTTGTGTTATCTGATATGGCGCAATATCGTGACGCCGATAGCATTCATGTTGTGCAATAACTCAATAAAACAATTACTTAAAATTTCAAATAAGGACATCACATGCGCGAACAAAAAATTCTGATGCAGGGTATTACCAAAGTATTTGCCACTGACGATATGGAAACCCACGCGCTGCGCGGTATTGATCTGGCCATTTACGGCGGCGACTTTGTCTCTATTTGTGGCCCTTCCGGTTGTGGTAAATCGACCTTGCTGTCGCTGTTGGGTTTATTGGATATGCCCACCGAAGGCAGTTATCAGATTGAAGGCAAAGAAGTGAGCGGTTTAAGCCTCAGTGAAGCCGCTTATATCCGCAATGAAAAAATTGGCTTTATTTTTCAGTCGTTTAACTTAATTGACGAGCTGACAGTTTTTGACAACGTGGCTTTGCCGTTACGGTACCGCCGCCAGAATGTGCCAAAAGCTGAACTGGAAGCCCGCGTGATGGCTTGCCTGAAAACAGTGGATATGACACACCGCGCCGGCCACAGACCTAATCAGCTGTCCGGTGGCCAGCAACAACGTATTGCCATCGCCCGGGCTTTAGTGGGTAACCCTGCCCTGCTGCTGGTAGACGAACCTACAGGTAACCTCGATTCCAAAAACGGCGACGCTGTGATGGATATGTTGTGTGAGCTGAATAACAACGGCACCACGCTGTGCATGGTGACGCACGACCCGCGTTACGCCGATATGGCTTCGCGCAAGCTGCATTTATTGGATGGCCGCATTCTGGATGCGGACGGCGCCCCTTTACAGCAAAGCAGCCAGCCAGAGCGCACAGCACAAGCAGCTTCATTGCAAGCAGCCTCAGTACAAGCAACACCAACATTAAAGCAGGTTGTTCCATGATAGCCGGTTATCAACTATGGCTGGTACACGGTCTGTTGTTGCCTGCGGTATTGCTCACGGCGGCCATGTTATGGCCAGCATCAAAAGATCAATCCTGAACTGAAATCCCAAGACAAGGATAAGCCGATGATTTCCAGCAAAGATTTCACCACAGCCCTTTATGCCCTGAGCAAAGCTAAAGGTTATGCCGCGACCGTGGTACTGACGTTAGGATTAACGCTTGGCACTTTAATCGCCATGTTTAACCTGAATTATCAAATTCTGGCGGCACCTTTGCCTTATGCCGATGAAGATAAACTGGTGGTAGGCAGCACAGCCTGGCTGGAAAAAGACGGTTCTGTGATTTACCCACGTTTGTTGCCAGTGCATTTGTTTCATCAGCTATTCCCAATCACTTCGGAAAAACTGAGCGATCAGGCGCTTTTTAGTTTTTCTTATGTGGGCGTTACGCTTCGCGATTTAGCCCATAGTCCACAAGTACAGATTGCTTACACCACGCCGGGTTATATGCGCATGTACCAGATGCCGATATTGCATGGCCGGGCTTTTAGTCATGAAGAAGATATTGGCAGCAAACAAGCGGTGGCCATCATCAGTGAAAAAGTCTGGCGTGAACACTACAACGCAGATCCGGCCACTGTTGGCAAAAGTATTCAGGTGGGCAATCAGTTTTATAAAGTGGTAGGTATTGCCGCAGCCAGTTTTGTAGAACCCAGGTTGACCGGCCCTTCCCGCCAGAACGATCTGTGGTTGCCGTGGGAATTTGCCGAAGATAGCCAAATACTCACCCCGGGTGATATTAGTGGTGCACATTTGTATCTGGCCAAACTGAAAGACGCCAGCGAACGCCCGGCGTTTGAACAGGCATTAAGAGCCGAGGTCGGACAAAAATATCAGGACGAAATTGCCGGTGTGCCCCGTGAAGCTGGCCGCAGTGTGCGTTTTAACGCTGACCCGCTGCGACAAGTCCTGGAAGGCGACAGCCGCAACCGCACTTTGTGGATGCTGGCCGGCAGCTTGCTGTTGTTACTGATAGCTGCGGCCAATATCACCAACTTATTGTTGTCCCGCGCCGCCCGCCAGCAACGCAATATGAGCATTCAGGCTGCTTTGGGGGCGCAGCGCCACCATCTTATGGCGCAGATCCTGGCGGAACTCAGCTGGTTAATGAGCGCTTCTTTAGTGCTGGCTTTTGTCGTGGCCGAAGGAGCTTACGCGTTATTGCAAAACCATGCTGCTGACTCTTTGCCAAGGTTAACTGAGCTTGGGGTTGATACAGCCACCCTGGCATTTGCACTGGCCACCACTTTGTTATTGGCGCTGGCTTTTGCATGGTTCATCAGCAGGCAAATTAACTACCGTGCGCTGCAACAAAACCTGCAAAGCAGTGGCAAAGGCAGTGGCGTACAAATCAGCAACCGCACCCGTTCGCTGTTAATTGGCGCTCAGGTGATGCTGGCCGCTATGTTGCTAATTTGCAGCGCCCAGGTGCTGTTGCAGTCTTTACAGCAACTACGCCAACAAATTGGTTTTGCCAGCAGTGACCGTTATCAGGTAACCATCGATAACATCACACCGGCGCCGGATGCCAACCTGCCATTGGAACAACGCCGCGCCGCCTATCGCCAGCAAAAAGAAGAGTTGATGCAGGTGCGGGATATGTTGTTACAGCACCCCGCAGTGCAGTCGGCGTCCGTCAGCAACTATCCGCCGATTTCTTTTGACGGTTATTACGGCTCCGCCAACTTTATTCAATCACCCGATAAACCAAACGACTTGCTGTTTAGCCGTGCGGTTTACACCGATCAGTATTATCTGCCGCTGTTTGACATCAAATTAGTGCAGGGGCGCAACTTCACGGCGCAGGAAATCAGTAGCCAGGCTTTGGTGGTCATTATTAACCAAACCTTTGCGCGACAGCTGCAAGCTGACGGCAAGGTGCTGGGGCAGAAACTTTATTCACGTGATGGCAGCCTGGCCTATGAAATTATTGGTATCAGCAGCGACCATCAATTGCCGGATCAATGGTCAGCGGTAGAAACTGCCCGCAGCTATTTAACCCGCAATCTGGGTGAAACCGCCAACCTGCAACTGCAGCTGAAACCAGGTATGCAACTGGACAAAACCGACATCAACAGAGCCATGACACAAGTGTCGCCGCATTATCGCGCCGCCAACGTGTATAGCATTGAGTCGAACGTGGATCGGGTATTGCTCAGCAACTATCTGGCTGCTGCTGTCACCAGCTCGCTTGTGGTACTGAGTTTTGTGCTGGCCGCCATCGGCATCTATGGCGTTTTAAGTTACAGCGTGCAAATGCGCCGCTTTGAACTGGGCGTGCGCATGGCGATAGGTGCAAGGCCACAGACTATTTTGCGGCAGCTGCTTGGCGAAAATTTAAAACCTGTACTGATAGGTTTAGCCTTAGCTGCACTGGCGCTGGCCGCACTCTGGCTGGGTCTTCAGCAAAGCACATTTAGCGTGCCACTCTCCGTCGGCGGTTTTGCCTTACCTCTTATATTAATTGTGCTGCTGACAGTACTCACCTCGTTATTGTCGGTTTGGGGCATTATCCGCAAACCCGCTATTTATGCGTTACAAGGACAATAAAATGCCGCATTTTTCCGTGTATTCCTGGTTTGGCACTGCCGCACTGCTGCTACGCCGCCAGCAACTTTACGCGCTCACTATAATTCTGACCCTTGGCCTGACGCTGGGTGCTTTGGTTGCCACTTTTAATCTAAATTATCAGCTATTTATGGCACCTCTACCCTACCCGGATGCTGAGCGTTTGCAGTTAGTGCGCGGTAGTCAGTGGCAACAAGATAAACAGGTCGCCGCCGAGTGGCTACCGGCACAAGGGCAGCTGGATATTTACCGGCAAAGCTGGCCGGAAGTTGAAAGCAAAGCGCTGCACAATATCGGTATTGATGTGGCGCAAAATCTGCCCGGTAATCCGTCGTTTAATCTCGGTTATGTCACACCGGAATTTTTGCCGATGTTTGACGCACCATTGGCACTCGGCCGCTATTTCAGTAAAGCGGAAGGATTGGACAGTCAGGTGCCGGTGGCTGTGCTGAGTTATCAGGTCTGGCAACAACATTTTGCCGGCGACCCTGGGGTGCTTGGCAAAACACTGCAATTTCGTGGCGTGTCTTTTTCGGTGGTGGGTGTTTTGGCACAGCACTTCGTTGAGCCGGTAATAGCGGCACCTGGCTGGTCGACCGATCTTTGGCTCAGTTACGACTTTAACGATGTTGGTACGCCGAACTGGAGTTTTAGCAGTAATCAAATCCATCTGCTGCTGAAACTCAAAGCTGACGCCAATCCGCTACAACTTGCCCATAGTTTTGAACAATGGGCAGCACCGGAATTTGCCGCCGCCAATCAAACTAATGCTTTTTTGAAAAACAGTGTGGTGCGCTGGCGACTCGAACCGGTGCGTAACCGGATTTTGGGTGACGCTGCCGGCCTGAGTTTGAGTTTACTCGCAGGTAGCGTTTTACTAGCCGCCATTGCCATCGCCAATATTGCCAATCTGGTGCTTGGCCGTGCTATGGCACAACAACGATCCCTCACCATCCGCATTGCGCTGGGTGCACGGGCGTCCCATCTGTTTCAGCAATATCTGCTGGAGTTTTCTGTGCTGGCCATTCCGGCCTTGTTGTTGTGCCTGAGTGTGGCAGAGGCTTGTTATCAGAGCTTACAGGCAGGTTATGCCGGGCCCTTGCCGCGGTTGCAGGAGCTTGGCACTGGTGTTTTTAGTGTGCTGTTTGCCATCAGCCTGTTAATTGTACTTTGCCTGACACTGGCGCTCTGGCTGACCCGGCAACTGAATTACCGCCAGCTGCAACAAAGTTTGCAGCAAAGTGGCAAAGGCGCCGCAGTGCAGGTCTCAAGCCGCACCCGCCAACTGCTGTTGATGTCACAAACCTTGTTTTGTCTGCTGACCTTAATTTATTGCAGCCAGATATTTGTGCAGGCGCTTGCCAAACTGCGCCAACCAACCGGGCTTGATTTACAAACTTATCAGGTGGCGCTAACCCAGGGTTCTTTATTGGCAAGCACTGAAAATGAAGAACGCCGGCAATTGTTTGTACAAGCGGCTGAAGCGGTGAAAGCACAAAGCAACGCGACCCTCGTCGGTGTGGGTGGTTACCCGCCTATATCCTTCTGGCAAGGCGGATTTGCGATGTCGTCGGTCAGCCAAAACGCCGACCAATCCTCACCTGCGTCAACCTATCGTTATAGCGGGGACGCTGACTATCTGGCCGCGCTTGGGCTTTCGCTGCAAAGTGGTGAAACATTCAGCCCACAACAAGTGCAAAACCAGGAAAATGTGGTGCTCATCAGCCAAAGCCTGGCACGACGGCTGGCAGCGCAATTGCAGAGCGGGCCTGACGACACGACTGACCATAGCATCAGCATGCTGGACAAAGTTTTATATCTGCGCGGCGCTGCCACACCAAGCCGGATCATCGGTGTGGTCAGCGATCTGACGCTGCCAGGCCAGGCCGATAGCGCCGCGGTTTACAGCCCGGCGACACCACCGGCTTTCCCACATCTATTGGTGCGGTTGCCTGATGGCCAAAGCCTCAGCCGTGATTTAGTGAATCAGGCGCTGGCGCAAGTGCATCCGCAGCTGAAAGTGTTTCGTTTTCACTCCGGCACCGATATTTTTGCCACTCATACCCAGGATGCCAAAGTAGCGACCGTCGTCACTGCCGGATTGTCGTTACTGGCATTGGCTCTGGCTGGACTCGGTATTTTCGCGGTCATTCGCACCCAAATTCAGCTACGCCACTATGAGCTGGCGGTACGCCAATCCCTGGGGGCACAACCAAAACATTTGTTGCAACTCACGCTTATCGACAGCTTAAAACCTTTGTTTTGGGCGGTGTTGCTGCTGGCTGTTGGGTACAGCGTTTTACGGCTGAGCCTGAATTTGGGCTGGTCTTTAGGCTTTGCGGCACAGCTGAAGATGGCACCGCTGAATGCCGCATTGTCACTGCTGACAGTGTTGCTGCTCACCATGCTGATAGTGCTGGGCTGTATGCGGCCGTTGTTAACAAGACCTGTGCTGCACGCGCTGCGTGGCAGCAGGGCGGGTTGAGAATTAAAACAAGGAAATAGCCATGTCACTGACAAATTGGTTCCACACGGCCATGTTATTACTACGCCGCCAACAATTGTATGCCTTCACCATCATTCTAACGCTTGGCCTGACGCTGGGTGCGTTGGTTGCCACTTTTAATCTGAATTATCAGCTATTTATGGCACCGCTGCCCTACCCGGATGCCGAGCGGCTGATGCTGGTGCGTGGCAGTTTATGGCAACAACAAAAGCAGTTGTCGCCGGACTGGCTGCCGCAACAAGGCCAGCTGGACTTGTATAAACAGCAGTGGCCAGAAATAACACAAAAAGCCTTGTTTAATATCAGCATTGATGTGGAGCAAAGCCTGCCTGGTTATCCGTCTTTTAATATTGGTTTTGTCACCCCGGAGTATTTTTCGCTGTTTGATGCGCCTTTGGCCCTGGGGCGCCATTTAACGGCTGACGAAGGTTTTGATAAAAGACAACCGGCAGCAGTGTTAAGTTATGCGTTGTGGCAACAGCATTTTTCCGGTGACGCCAATGTGCTGGAAAAAACGCTGCAATTTAAAGGCGTGTCATTCCGTATTGTTGGAGTTTTGGCTGCCAACTTTGCCGAACCGGCCTTGGCAACCCCAGGCTGGCGCAGCGACCTGTGGTTAAGTTATGACTATCATGATGCGGGTGCCGGGAGCTGGCGATATAGCAGCAATCAGGTGCATCTGGTGCTCAAACTCAAGCCTGACGCTGATCCGCTGCATCTAAGCCACAACATTCAGCAATGGGCCACACCTCAGTTTGAAACTGCCAATCTGGATAACGCCTTTTTAAAAGGCACCCATGTGCAGTGGAGCTTGCTGCAGGTTCGCAACCGCATCCTCGGTGACGCCTCCACCCTCAGTTTGGGTTTGTTGGCCGGTTCATTGTTACTCTGTGTCATTGCACTGGCGAATATTGCCAACCTGGTGCTGAGCCGCGCTATCGCCCGACAACATACGCTGACCATTCATATTGCGCTGGGGGCTCAGCCCACACACTTATTCCGGCAGTATCTGGCAGAATTTAGTTTGCTTGCCTTGCCGGCCTTGTTATTGGCACTTGGTCTTGCTGCTGCCATTTACCGGGTGTTTAAAGCAGGTTATGCCGGACCTTTGCCAAGACTCGAAGAATTGGGCACCAGCCTGCCAAGCCTGGTGTTTTCCATCGGACTGACCTTGCTGTTTTGTCTGACGCTTGCCTGGTGGTTAAGCCGTAAACTGGATTATCAAAAACTCGGGCAAAACCTGCAGCAAAGTGGCAAAGGCTCTGCCGTGCAGGTTTCCAACCGCACCAGACAACTGCTGCTGATGACACAAGCCGCTTTTTGTCTGCTGACGCTGATTTATTGCGGACAAATTTTATCAAGTGCTCTGAGTACATTACGGATGGAAACCGGACTGAATGTGCACAGTTATCAGGTGGCGCTCAACCCGGGATCTTTGCTCGACACCATGAATGACAAAGAGCGCACCCAGTTATTTCTGCAAGCCAGAGAGCAGGTAAAAAACGACAGCAACGCCATAGCGGCCGGCCTTGGCAACTATCCGCCAATTTCATACTGGCTGCCGGGTTTTGGTTTGTCGACAGTCAGCATCAGCCCCGGCAACGACGACCCTGCGCTCAGTACCCAATTGTATTTTGGTGATGATGCATATCTGCATGCACTTGGACTGACACTGCTGCAAGGCCAACTCTATACCGCATCACAAGCGCAGGCCGAAGAGCCTGTGGTGGTGATAAGCCAAAGCCTTGCCAACAAAATATCAGCAACTGGCCAGGTGCTGGATAAAAACCTGTATATGCGGGGCTCTACCAATCCAAGCCGGATCATCGGCGTAGTAAATGATTTGAACTTGCCGAATCAAGCGGAAAAAGCCGCCATTTATGCCGCTTTTATCCCATCTGCCTTCCCATTTTTGCTGATAGAAATGCCACAGGGTGCCAGCCTGAGCCGTGACCAGGTGAATCAGGCGTTAGCAAAAATTCATCCACAGCTGAAGGTATATAAATTTAACAGCACCAGCGACATCTTTGCTGAACACACCAAAGATGCCCGGGTAGCGGCAGTAGTCACAGCGGCACTGTCGTTACTGGCTCTAGCGCTGGCTGGCCTCGGTATTTTTGCGGTGGTCCGCACCCAACTTCAATTGCGTCAATACGAACTGGCGGTGCGCCAGTCATTAGGAGCAAGACCACAACATTTATTACAACTGACACTTATCGACAGCTTAAAACCTTTGTTGTGGGCAATATTGCTGCTGAGCATGGTTTATAGCCTTTTGCCGCTGAGCGGGCATTTTGGCTGGTCTTTGCCTTTTGTCACTCAGCTGGAAATTTCGCCAGGTTATGCCGCATTGGCGCTCATCACGGTGTTGTTGTTAACAGCCCTGATTGTGGTGGTTTGCCTGCGCCGGTTATTAAAACAGCCTGTATTACAAACACTGCGTGGCACCGCAGCACAGTAACGATAAACAGCAACGATAAAAATCAACGGAGTTTCAGATGCAACTTTATAACTGGCTACGCCAGAGCGGCAATTCTTTATGGCGCGACAAAAGTTTTGCCCTGACAGTGGTGCTCACCATGGGCATCGCCAGCGGCGTGTTTTTATGGGTGCTGAGCCTTGGCTGGCAAGTGTTGTTGAAGCCTTTGCCTTATCCACAGTCGGAGCAATTGCATCTGTTGCAATATCAGCGGCTGGATGCGGCCGGCAAACTGCAATCTTCTGCGGTGTTGCATCCGGCAGCAGTGCAGCTTTACCGGCAGGTACAACAATGGCAACACGCCAAAACAACGGCAGTACAGCCTGAACAACCACAGCTGGCGCTATTGCATCTGGAACGGGAAACTGTGATGTCAGACGAGGCGCAGCCGCGCCTTAGCGCTGCTTACACCACGCCAGAACTGCAACAAATGCTCGGCATGCCCATGCTGTTGGGGCAAGGTTTTACCGATGCGCAGCAACCAGGGGCGATGAACCCCGGGGTGATTTTAAGTGATCAGGCCTGGCAGCTGTTGTTTCAGCAAAGAGCCGCTGTACTGGAGCAGAAAATTACTATCAATGGTGTATCACACCCGGTGCTGGGTGTCGTGGCCCCCGGTTTTGTTGCCCCCCAACTGCGCTCGAAGCTGCCGCCTGTTGAACTCTGGTTACCTTGGGATTACAACAATGCAGATTTTAAAGACAGCTGGCAATTATCCGACGAGCAGAGCTTTTTGCTGTTTAAAGGACAGCACCAGGCTTTGCAACAGCTGGTTACAGCGCTGACACCGGTGGCGCAGCAACAGTTTGCCGAAAAACTGGCCGGTGAAGCGAACTTCGCAGGCTGGAGCCTGCAGCTGGAATTGCAGGCGTTACAACAGCTGGTGGCCAGTGGCAATGAAACTTTGCTGCTGTTGTTTTTACTGGGAGCTGCGGGCCTGCTGTTAATTGCCAGCACCAATATTCTGAATTTATTTTTGTCCAGACTGATGCTGCTGCAAAAACAACTGGCCATCCGCGCCGCTCTTGGTGCCCGCCGTTTTCAGCTTGGCCAGCTACTTTTTACCGAAGCGCTGTTATTAATGCTGTTGTCGGCTTTGGTTGGATTACTGCTGGCTCAGGCTGGTTTTGCCGGTTTAAACCATTGGTTTAGCGAATTTTTCCCACGCAGTAACGAGCTTGGCCTCTCAGCTTTTAGTATGCTGAGTGCAGCTCTGCTGGCGCTGGTGCTGGCAGGGCTGATCTCTGGATTATCACTGCGTACTGTGCGTTATCATCAGCTGAGCCTGGCTTTGCAAAGCAGCGGCAAAGGCGCCGGTGTGCAAATTCCGGCCATATTTCGCCGTAGTTTTATTTTGCTGCAACTCTGCTGCGCCACACTGCTGGTGTTTTTAAGTGCACTGGTGATCAATGACGCTTATCAGAAGCTGCAAAGACCTCTGGGTTTCAACAGCGACAACGTACTGCAGGTTGAATTTTCAGTGGCAACACTCGACTGGCAAGGCTGGCAAAGTTATGCGCCTAAAGTTGCGGAAATGGCAGAGCGACTCAGGCAGCAACCCGGTGTTGCCGGAGTGAGCTTCGCTTTTAATCCGCTGATCGACCGTTTTCAAATGGCCGCCACTGAGCTTGGCTCTGTGTCCGGTACCAAAGCCAGCACGGAGCGGCGTTTTTACCCGATACACCGCAATGTCGACCAACATTATTTTCAGGTGGCAGGCCAGGCTTTACTGGTAGGCGAAGGTTTTAGTGCTGCCGATATCCGCCGGGAACATTCGCCCAAAATGGTGGTAAACCGTACTTTTGCCATGCAGCTACTGGCTGATTCGCCGGGCAATACCACAGAGCACAACAACACCGCCCTGACGCAAGTGCTGGGTAAGCGTATTCAACTGGATATTGAACAGCAGCCTTTTACCATAGTAGGTGTGACTGAAGATATTCAATTGCCTGGTCTTGCCGTGACACCACCGCGCTTTTATATGACCAACCTGGGTACAGCCTTGTGGATGCTGATCAAACTCGAACCCGGCGCCACTTTGAACAAAACACAAATGATTCAGCATTTAAAACAGTCGCATAGCCAGTTTGCCTTAACTCACTTTAGTTTGTTGTCAGATCAGGTAGCGCAGCTGTATTTACCCAAAAAGCTGATGCTGCTGGGCGCCCTGGCGCTGGCGCTTTTTACCATCCTGTTGTCGGGCATAGGTCTGATTGGTGTGATGCAATATAACCTGCAACTAAGGCACAGCGAATTTAGCATCAAGCTGGCAGTGGGCGCGCAGTTTAGGCACATTGTGACGGAATCCGGTGGCGAATATCTGCGTTTACTGCTGATGAGTGTGCTGTTAAGTAGTCTGTTCGTGTTGGCTCTGTATGGGTTTCTATTGCCTCTGTCAGGCGCTGAGCTGTCCGGTCTGGTACAGCCCCTGACGCTGCTGCCACTCTATCTGCTGACTTTGGTGCTGGTTGGTGCCTGCGGCATACTGGCACATTGGTTTCCGCTTCGGCAGTTAAAACAACAACCGATCACAGCAGGCTTGAGAGGCGTTTCAGGTTAAGCAAACTGACGGCAAAACCATAAGATACATTGATGATGTGGCAGCAGTTGGCAACGCTGCCACATTATGTTAACAATAATACCCCGCCTATTGCAGAAAATTCAGCAAGGAAATCAGCGAGATGTTTAATGCCAAACGGCGTAGCAGCCTAAGAAACCATAGTCGCCTGACGTTGTTGTTTCTAAGCACTCTATTTGCGCTGCAGGGCTGTAGCCAAAGCAACAGCATCACAACGCTTAGCAAAAATGTCCAACCACAAACTGCCGATGGCCGGTTTAAAAATATGTATCCGGGGGAAAAAACCTATCCGCTCTCCTGTCAGCAGGATTGTTATCTGCCGCAAGCTACGTTAAGTTGCAAAAAGCCTTCTCCGGCCGAACAATGCCGTTTTAATGCTGAACAACCAAAGCCTGAGCTGAATACCGGTTTCACGCTGAAATGGCTGGGCCACGCCAGCTTTCAGATAAATACGACCGATGGCCAGCAGTTATTGCTGGATCCGGTACTCGAACAGTTTGACTGGCCGGTGAACTGGGCGTTTTGGCTGAGTGAAGGTTTTAACCGGCAATTGCCGGCAGCTTTAACGGCACAAGAACTCGCAGCGACCGATGCCGTCTTGTATTCGCATATCCATTATGACCACTTTAATAAAGCGGATATTGCTGTGTTAGGGTCAACTCCACAATATCTGGTTCCCCTTGCAGTTGCAGAGCATTTACCTCAGCAACAACTGCAAATCACCGAAATGGCCTGGAATAGCCAGTTACAGCTTGGTGACTTAACAGTGCATGCGGTGCCGGCGCATCATTTTAGCAGCCGGATTTGGGTGCCATTTATCTATGATGACTTTGGCAAAGCGTCATGGAATGGCTGGCTGTTGGAGCTTCATGGCAAAAAACTATTTTTTGCCGGAGATACCGGTTATTCACCGCACTTTGCTGACATCAAAAAGAAACATGGCGACATCGATATTTGTTTGATACCCATTGCTTCTTATCATCACGACACCGATGGTGACTGGTATCGTTATGTGCACACAACGCCGGAAGATGCACTGAGTGCTGCCGTGGATTTGGGTTGTAAGCTGATGATCCCATGGGGCTACGGCAATGCCAGCTGGAAAATGGGAGATCTGAGTTCTCATGCGCCACTGCAACGTCTGCTGACCATGCGCGACAAATTAAAAAATCAGAAAGAAGGCCAGGTGCCGTTATTGATCCTGAATGAAGGCGACAAAGTGGTGCTGTAAATCTCTAAATCAGTTTAGCGATGAAGCAAAAATGCCGGCGCCGCGTTTTGAAGGATGCAAAAGCTGGGGTTAATTTAAAGCATCAAAAATTTTAAGTAAAAAAAAGCCGGCATCAGCCGGCTTTTTTAATTTCGAGTTGATTACTCGGCAGCAGTTTCTTCAACTGGCAGAGCGCCCACTTCTGGACGGTCAACTAACTCGATGTATGCCATTGGCGCGTTGTCACCGGCACGGAAGCCACACTTCAGAATACGAGTGTAACCACCTGGACGCGCGTTGTAACGCGGGCCCAGCACGTTGAACAGTAAGCCAACAACTTCTTTATCACGAGTACGGGCAAAAGCTAAACGGCGGTTTGCAACGCTATCATTTTTAGCCAGTGTAATCAGAGGTTCGATTACACGACGTAACTCTTTTGCTTTAGGCAAAGTCGTTTTGATGATTTCGTGCTTCACCAGTGAGCTTGCCATATTGCGGAACATTGCCTGACGGTGGCTGCTGTTCCGATTTAACTGACGACCACTCTTGCGATGGCGCATGATCTATTCCTTCTCACTAAACCAGGAACTGGTATCTGGTTAGTCTTTGTTTACCAAACTAGCTGGCGGCCAGTTTTCCAGGCGCATGCCCAGAGATAACCCGCGCGACGCCAACACGTCTTTAATTTCGGTAAGTGACTTTTTACCCAGGTTAGGCGTCTTCAGAAGCTCAACCTCGGTACGTTGCACCAGATCACCGATGTACTGAATCTGCTCTGCTTTTAAGCAGTTAGCAGAACGAACTGTTAATTCCAGGTCATCAACCGGACGCAACAGAATCGGATCAAACTCCGGCTTCTCTTCGCGCTTTTCAGGCTCACTCTTGTCACGCAGTTCTACGAAGAATTCCAGCTGTTCAGCAAGAATAGTCGCGGCGCGACGAATGGCTTCCTCAGGCTCTACTGTGCCATTGGTTTCCATGTCGATAACCAGTTTGTCCAGGTCAGTACGTTGTTCTACCCGGGCGGCTTCCACTGAATAAGCAATACGCTCAACAGGGCTGAAAGACGCGTCAAGTAACAAACGACCAATTGGACGTTCGTCATCTTCAGAGGAGACACGAGCAGATGCAGGCACATAACCACGACCACGTTGAACTTTCAGGCGCATACTGAACTCAGTTTCGCCAGTCAGGTTACAAATAACGTGCTCAGGGTTAACGATGACTACACCATCGCCACGCTGGATATCACCAGCAGTTACAGGGCCAGCACCTTTTTTGGTTAAAGTCAGAGTGACTTCATCTTTGTCTTCCAGACGAACGGCTAAGCCTTTCAGGTTCAAAAGGATATCGATGATATCTTCTTGCACGCCTTCTTTGGCGCTGTACTCATGAAGCACGCCGTCGATTTCCACTTCCGTCACTGCACAACCTGGCATTGACGATAAAAGGATGCGACGTAACGCGTTGCCCAAGGTATGCCCGAAACCGCGCTCAAGTGGTTCCAAAGTAACTTTGGCACGAGTTGGGTTGATTTTTTCGATACCAACTAATCTCGGCTTAAGGAATTCGGTGACAGAACCCTGCATTGTATCCTCTCTTAAGAAAATGCCTTACTACTTAGAGTAAAGTTCGACGATTAACTGTTCGTTGATGTCAGCTGACAAATCTGAACGCTCTGGACGACGTTTGAAAACACCTTCCATTTTCTTCGTGTCAACTTCAACCCAAGTTGGTTTTTCGCGTTGTTCAGCAACTTCTAAAGCAGCAACGATACGCGCTTGCTTTTTAGCTTTTTCACGAACAGCGATAACTTGTTCTGGAGCAACAGCATAAGAAGGAATGTTCACAACTTTACCGTCGAGCATAATAGCTTTGTGACTTACTAACTGACGCGCTTCAGCACGTGTGCTAGCAAGACCCATGCGATAAACCACGTTATCTAAACGTGACTCCAGTAACTGGAGCAGGTTTTCGCCGGTGTTACCTTTCAAACGAGCAGCTTCTTTGTATAAATTGCGGAACTGCTTTTCCAGCACGCCATAAATACGACGTACTTTTTGTTTTTCGCGTAATTGCAAACCGTAATCTGATAAACGACCGCGACGAGCGCCGTGCTGACCAGGAGCAGTTGCTAAATTACACTTTGAATCGATTGCTCTGACGCCGCTTTTCAGGAACAGGTCTGTCCCCTCGCGACGGCTCAGTTTGAGCTTAGGACCCAAATATCTTGCCATCTTCTTTCTCCAATAATCTTAGAAGCGCTAATTACACGCGACGTTTTTTCGGTGGACGACAACCATTGTGTGGAATTGGCGTCACGTCGGTGATGTTTGTGATGCGGTAACCAGCAGCGTTCAGCGCACGAATGGCTGATTCACGACCTGGGCCTGGACCATTAACAAACACTTCAAGATTCTTCAGACCATATTCTAACGCGGCAGTACCTGCGCGCTCAGCAGCAACCTGTGCAGCGAACGGCGTAGACTTACGCGAACCACGGAAACCAGAACCACCGGCAGTTGCCCAGCAAAGAGCGTTGCCTTGACGGTCAGTGATCGTGACAATGGTATTGTTGAAAGACGCATGGATATGAGCCATACCGTCAGAAACTTGCTTTTTTACCCGTTTACGAGTACGAACTGGTGCTTTAGCCATGTTGAATCACCTTATTTCTTAATCGCTTTACGTGGGCCCTTGCGGGTACGCGCGTTAGTCTTAGTGCGCTGACCACGAACCGGCAGACTGCGACGGTGACGCAGGCCACGGTAGCAACCAAGATCCATCAAGCGTTTGATGTTTAACGTGATCTCACGGCGTAAGTCACCTTCAACGGTGTACTTAGCAACTTCGTCACGAAGAGAATCCAGCTCTGCGTCAGATAACGTAGAGATTTTACGGTTTTCTTCGATACCCACTGCAGAAAGGATAGCCTTTGAGCGGGTTTTACCGATACCAAAAACATAAGTCAAAGAAATGACTGCATGTTTATTATCGGGGATGTTAATGCCAGCGATACGGGCCACTAACGTTCTCCTATAAAAAAGTTTAAGGGTGCCGATTTGAAAAGCCCGTAAGGATACTCAAACGGCGGCCATATTGCAACAATAAGTCGGGGCTAAACTAAATAGTCTAGCCCTGACCTAATATTTTCTGCTGTATTAGCCTTGACGTTGCTTGTGCTTAGGCTCTACACAAATTACCCGCACAACGTTGTTGCGCTTGATAACTTTGCAGTTACGGCAGATCTTCTTAACGGAAGCTCGTACTTTCATGACTTAACTCCGCAAAATTACCTTAACGACCGAAGCCCTTAAGATTTGCCTTTTTAAGCACAGAATCATATTGATGAGACATCAAGTGAGTCTGTACCTGTGCCATAAAGTCCATAATTACTACAACGATAATCAGTAACGATGTACCGCCGAAGTAGAATTGCGTGTTAAGCGCAACCATCATGAACTCAGGAACCAAACAGATAAAGGTGATATACGCCGCGCCAGCTAAGGTTAAGCGAGTCATTACTTTATCAATGTATTTAGATGTCTGTTCACCTGGACGAATGCCCGGAATAAAAGCACCGGATTTTTTCAGGTTATCTGCTGTTTCACGTGGGTTGAACACCAACGCCGTATAGAAGAAACAGAAGAAGATAATCGCTGCTGCATACAAAATGATGTAGAGCGGTTGTCCCTGCGACAGCATTAATGCTAACTCCTGGAAGAAGTTGGCAACTATACCATCACCAGTGCCGAACCAGGTCGCAATAGTACCAGGAAACAGAATAATGCTCGAAGCGAAAATTGGTGGAATCACCCCGGCCATGTTCACCTTCAGTGGTAAATGACTGCTTTGCGCAGCAAAAACCTGACGGCCCTGCTGACGTTTGGCATAGTTTACCACGATACGGCGCTGACCACGTTCGAAGAAAACAACGAACCAGGTTACAACCACAACGATCGCTGCGATAAACAGCAATAACAAAAAGTGCAAATCGCCTTGACGTGCCTGCTCAATCGTCTGACCTACGGCCGACGGGAAGCCAGCAACGATACCTACAAAGATCAGTAAGGAAATACCATTACCAATACCACGTTCGGTAATTTGTTCACCCAACCACATTAAAAACATGGTACCGGTAACTAAACTCACAACCGCAGTAAAGTAGAAACCAAAACCTGGATTAATCACCAGACCTGGCATCATATTTGGTAAACCTGTGGCAATACTTGCCGCCTGAACCAGCGCTAAAGCTAAAGTACCGTAACGTGTATACTGATTAATTTTGCGTTTGCCAGCTTCACCTTCTTTCTTCAGTTCCGCCATCTTCGGGTGCATCACCGTCAGCAGCTGAACAATAATAGAAGCAGAAATGTAAGGCATGATACCAAGCGCAAATACAGACGCACGCTCAAGAGCACCACCGCTGAACATGTTAAACATTTCAACGATGGTACCTTTTTGCTGTTCGAATAATTGAGCTAGCACGGTGGCGTCAATTCCAGGAATTGGCACAAATGAGCCTAATCGGAAAACGATTATGGCCATCAGTACAAATAACAGACGTGCTTTCAGCTCGCTGAAGCCGCCTTTTGTACCTTTTGAGTCCTGACCTGGTTTAGCCATCGCGTACTATCCTTATTATTCTTCTACTTTGCCGCCAGCAGCTTCGATTGCAGCACGCGCGCCTTTAGTTACACGCAGGCCTTTTACTGTGATTGGACGAGCTAACTCGCCAGACAGTACAACCTTTGCAAACTTAATGTTGCGGGTGATTACGTTCGCTTCAGCCAGAGTAGCCAGATCTGCTACATCACCAGCAACCAGAGCCAGCTCATGCAGACGCACTTCAGCAGACACTAAGCCTTTTAATGATGTAAAACCGAACTTAGGCAGACGCTGTTTCAGAGGCATTTGACCGCCTTCGAAACCTGGACGTACTTTACCGCCAGAACGCGACTTCAGACCTTTGTGACCACGGCCACCAGTCTTACCTAAGCCAGAACCGATACCACGACCTAAACGGCGCTTCTCTTTTTTCGAGCCTGGAGCCGGAGAAAGTGTATTTAAAAACATCGCTTACTCCTCCACTTTAACCATGTAATACACAGTGTTGATCATACCGCGCACTGAAGGTGTATCTTCCAGTGTGACAGTGTGACCGATACGGCGTAAGCCTAAACCAACTAATGTCGCTTTATGCTTCGGTAAACGACCGATGCTCGACTTAGTTTGGGTTACTGTTACAGTCTTTTTAGCCATGGCAAATTACCCCAGAATGTCGTCAACGCGTAAGCCACGTTTAGCGGCAACCTGAGCTGGCGATTTGATCGCAGACAGGGCGTTGATAGTGGCGCGAACCACGTTGATCGGGTTAGTTGAGCCGTAGCACTTAGACAGTACGTTTTGTACGCCAGCTACTTCTAACACGGCGCGCATTGCACCACCGGCAATAATACCAGTACCTTCAGAAGCCGGTTGCATATACACGTTGGAACCAGCGTGTACACCTTTAACCGGGTGATGAAGGGTGTTACCGTTTAACTCAACTTGAGTCATGTTACGGCGCGCTTTTTCCATTGCTTTTTGAATAGCAGCTGGAACTTCGCGTGCTTTACCGTAACCGAAGCCAACACGGCCGGTACCGTCGCCTACAACTGTCAGAGCGGTGAAGGAGAAAATCCGACCACCCTTAACAACTTTAGACACACGATTCACAGCAACCAGCTTCTCTTGCAAGTCAGATTGTTGTTTTGCTTCTACGTTAGCCATGATCTACTCCTAGAATTGAAGACCGGCTTCACGCGCCGCGTCGGCTAACGCCTGCACACGACCATGATACTGGAAACCGCTACGGTCAAAGGCAACTTTAGAGACGCCTTTAGCCAGTGCACGTTCAGCAATCGCCTTACCAATAGCTTTAGCGGCGTCGACGTTACCTGTGTACTTCAACGATTCTTTGATTGAAGCTTCAACGGTAGACGCAGCAGCAATCACTTCAGCATTTGGTGCGATAAGCTGGGCATAGATGTGACGTGGCGTACGGTGTACAACCAAGCGATTCGCACCTTGTTCGATAATGTTTCTGCGAACGCGTTTAGCGCGGCGCAGACGAGCAAGTTTCTTATCCATCGTCCTACCCTACTTTTTCTTCGCTTCTTTACGACGCACGTTTTCGTTAGCGTAGCGAACACCTTTGCCTTTGTAAGGCTCTGGTTTGCGGTACGCGCGGATGTTTGCGGAGACTTGACCAACTAATTGTTTGTCAGCACCTTTCACCAGCACTTCTGTTTGAGAAGGCGTTTCGATTGTGATACCCGCTGGAACAGCGAATACAACCGGGTGAGAAAAACCGAGGCTCAGGTTTAACACTTTGCCTTCAGCTTTAGCACGGTAACCAACACCAACTAACTCCAGCTTCTGGGTGTAGCCTTCAGCTACGCCAGTTACCATGTTGTTGATCAACGCGCGAGCGGTACCCGCTTGTGCGTCTGCGCCATCAAAACCGTCACGTGGATTGGTACGAACAACGTTACCATCAACAACGATTTCAACTGCAGGGTTAACGTTTAACGTCAACTCGCCGTTTTTGCCCTTTACAGTCACTGTCTGACCATTCAGTGTGATTGACACACCTGATGGCAGATTGACCGGGGCCTTAGCAACACGAGACATAGATTACTACCTCCGTTACGCTACGTAGCCGATGATTTCGCCACCGATACCAACCTTGCGCGCTGCGCGGTCAGTCATTAACCCTTTAGATGTAGAAATAATTGCTACACCTAAACCGCCCATTACTTTTGGTAATTCGCCGCGTTTCTTATAGATACGCAGACCAGGCCGGCTAACACGATCGATAGTTTCAATAACTGATTTGCCCTGGAAATACTTTAAAGTAACTTCCAGTTCTGCTTTTACGTCAGCAGAAACAGCGAAATCTTCGATGTAACCTTCGTCTTTTAATACTTTCGCGATGGCAACCTTCATTTTTGAAGATGGCATCTTAACCGCAAACTTTTTGGCAGCTTGGCCGTTGCGGATGCGAGTAAACATATCCGCTACTGGATCTTGCATGCTCATAGCTGTTACTCCCGTGATTCTTACCAGCTAGCCTTACGAAGGCCAGGAATTTCACCGCGCATCGCTGCTTCACGTACCTTGATCCGGCTCATGCCGAATTTGCGAAGGTAACCGTGAGGACGACCTGTTACACGACAACGATTACGTTGACGGGCAGGGCTTGAATCACGCGGTAACGACTGTAACTTCAGAACTGCTGCCCAACGGTCTTCGTCAGAAGTTGCCGGGTTAGCAATAGCGTCCTTCAGTGCATGACGTTGCTCAGCGTATTTGGCTACCAGTACTGCACGCTTTGCTTCGCGTGCTTTCATTGATTGTTTTGCCATGACCCTACACCTTATTTCTTGAATGGGAAGTTAAACGCGGCAAGTAATGCACGCCCTTCGTCATCAGTACGCGCAGTAGTTGTGATAGTGATATCTAAACCACGTACCGCATCAACTTTATCGTATTCGATTTCAGGGAAAATGATTTGCTCACGAACGCCCATGCTGTAGTTACCACGGCCGTCGAACGACTTAGGATTCACACCGCGGAAGTCGCGGATACGAGGAATAGCAATAGAT
>JAYRUI010000004.1:0-24591 GCA_041919175.1 Rheinheimera sp.
TGTCGATCGGCCAGGTTCCCCGGCAAGGTGACCAGCAACGCTTTGATAGCTGTCGGGTGCGGGTTATGCAGCGTCAGCCAGGCTTTGATTTGCGCTTGTTGCTGCAACGGCTGCACATCAATTTGCAGCTGCACTTTGCGCACCACCGGCTGAGGTTGGTGTCGCCACTGCTGGTACTGTTGTTCATAAGCGGCGCGTTCTGCCTGACGTTGAGCAGTGTTTTGCTGCGCGCCAGCTTGTGTTAACTGCTGATGGAGATGCAGCCCCTGAGTGCAACATAACAGCAGTACCAGCACCGTTATGCCGCCGGCAACTTTGTTGAGCCTGAGTTTGGGCCTGCTAAAGCCAGTGCCACGGTGATACAACTGCAACGCCACAGACCACAAAGTCAGTGCCAATAAAGCCCAGAACAACCAATAAGGCCAAAAACCGCCCCGGTGTAAGTCGCCGCCAAAACCGCCTGCGCCCACAGAGCCCTGATAAGCCCACAGCGCGTCCGGCATTTGCAGTTGGCTGTGGCCAATCTGCCAAAGCGGGTGATGTAATTCCAGCAGTTGTGGCAGCGGCGACAAGGCCAATAACAGCAGCAGGAACACCAGCAGGTTTGCCCGCACCGGCGATGTGAACAGGCCATGGCACGCCAGCAATAACAGGCCCCACATCAGCAGCTGCAGCAATGTAAACAAGCCTTGTTGCAGGTATTCAGCAGGCTCAATTGGAATATGCAGCAGTATTTGTGCAAAAGCCGTCACAGTAAAACTCAACAGCACCAGCAATAAAGTCAGCAGCCACAATACGGCCAGCTGGCTGCCAAGTTGCACCCAACCAGACACTGGCGTGGCAGCAATCAGGTGGTCACATCGCAGCTGCCGGTTTAGCCAGCTGAGCTGACTGGCCCAGAGTGCCAGCAACAACAGGCCAAATCTTGGCAGCAGATCCCAGTTAATTCTATTGAGTGCATCACGGCTGTCTGGCTGCAATTGACTCAGCGCTTCGGCATAACCCACACCGGTAAAGACTTCGCTAAAAACCAAACCAGCAAGCACCAGCAGCGCCAATATGGTGCTGCGCTGACGTAATAGCTGAAACCATTGCAGTTTGCAGAGACTGATAAAACTTTGCAGAGCAGAAATGTCAGGCTGAATGCGGCTGAAAAAGCCCGGGCTGTGGCCGGCTAGCTGTTGGTTTAACAAGGTTGCAGCGGGTTCGGTTGTTAATTTGGGCCCTTTTGTGGATGGAAGCGCGACCAGGGCACGCCAGCACAACAACAGGCTCAAAACAACAATCAAAGCGCGGTTTAACAGCAGGGTGGCGCCTGGTGTTATGGAGCCGCTGTTTTGCAGTTGTACCAGCCAGGGCGTCAGTGCATAGGGGTCCAGATACAACATCAACTGTGATAACCAGGGGGCTGTGTCGCCAGCTTGTGCCATCACTGGGGAACCGGTGGCGGCTGCCAGTAACAGATACCCAATAAAACAACAGGCCGTCAGCAGATATAACAACGCAATTTGAGGGATATGACGGCTGCACCAGAGCTGCAACGCCACCAACAACAATAAAGCCGGTACTTGTTGCAGTAAAAACAACAGGATGGAAATGCCAGCCAGCTCACCCAGACTCAAATGGCTTGGTGCTGGCTGGATACCGTTCCAGACAGCGGCGGCCGCCAAAATTAACAGCAGCAACTGAAAGCCAAGCGCCACCACCAATAACCCACCGGCGCGGCTGAAACACCATTGTTGTTGGCTAACTGGCGTGGCTGCTGTCAGTTCGGCCATGCCAGCTTGTTGGTCACGTAAAAAAGCCAAAGGTGCCAGGGCGCCAATCAACAGCGGTTGCAACATCATCAGCAATTTTGTGTGGCTAATCAGCAGCTCTTTGTCTGGTTGGGCGCTTTGTGCTGGGTTGCCAAGGGTTGCTAACAGCGCAAAAGCCAAAGCCAATAGCAACACCAGCCAGAACCAGGGTTGCACGCGGTAAAACCGCCATTCGTTCGCCAACAGCGCCAGTAACTGCGGTTGATAGAGCGGATTTTGTGTGGTTGTTTGCCGTTTTAAATCAACAGCAGCAAAGGGTTTTAACATCAAAGCTGCTCCTGTGTGGACGCGACGGCCAGGGTTAAAAAATAACGATCCTGCAAAGAGGCTGTTGCGGCGCTAAAACCGCTCCCAGGGCAAAGGTCGGCATAGACTCTGTGTTGTGGCACACCACGTAAATAACTTTGTTGTAACAGCTGCGTTTTGACTGGTGATGTGTCGGCAGGCAAGGCCGGAAGTTCGCCCTGATACAACCAGATCTTCCCCTGCAGCGGCGCTATTAAAGCGTCGGTGTCGCCCTGCAACAGGATTTGCCCCTGCTGCATAATGGCCACCTCGGCACACAGTTGTTCTATATCGTCGACAATATGGCTCGACAACAACACCAGCCGGTCGCAGCTGATTTGCGCCAGTAAATTATGTAGTTGTTGCCGTTCCAGCGGATCAAGGCCGGCGCTGGGTTCATCGAGGATCAATAACTTCGGGTCGCCAAGCAGCGCCTGCGCTATGCCAAAACGCTGGCGCATACCACCGGAAAAATGCGCCACTGTTTTATGCGCCACTTTGGTTAAGTTAGTGAGCGCCAGCAATTCGGTGATTTGTTGTTGCCGACTGGTTTTATCAGTCAGTCCTTTCAGCACCGCAATATGTTCGAGCAAAGCAGCGCAGGACAGATGCGGATATACGCCAAATTCCTGTGGCAAATAGCCTAACTGGCAACGAAATTGTTGCGGCTGTTGTTGTACATCCAGGCCGTTAAAATGGATTTGGCCGCTGTCGGGTTGCTGCAAAGTGGCAATGGTACGCAGCAAACTGGATTTACCGGCGCCATTGGGGCCCAATAAACCAAAAATGCCATGGCTGGCGTGCAGGTTTAAACCCCGCAGCGCCATAGTGCCGTCCGGATAAGTTTTATGAAGTTGTTGGATATGCAGCATGGAATAAGCCTTGTGGTGCCGGGTTCTGAGTTCAGGGTTCTGTGTTCAAGGCTAAGGCGCTAGCATTGAAGGGCTCAAGCGGGCAATGACCAAAGGTGCAGTTCAAATGACCAACAGCCCGATGGCCGCTATCGACGTTGCTGCCGCGGTTTTGTCAGGCCAAAAGCCGTTTTTGTCCGCCGGCAGATGACAAGGTCGTCGAACACAGGCAGCATAACGGCATTGATTTGCCTGAATATTCCAATCATGAAGCGACTTGCGCCATTTGAGCCTGAAGATGTATTTGCGTTATTGCCGGTGCTGCTGGCCTGGTTATTGGCTGCACTGCGCCCCGCCATGACGCTGGAACAGACGGATTGGTTGTTGTTATGGCCACAAGCCGGATGGTTGCTGTTGCAGTTTTTTCCTTTGTTGTTGGCTCAGGCGGCGGCGCAATTTTTTGCCCGCAGTTTTATCCAGAGGCGACAACAGAGTTTGCAGCCGCAAACGGCAAGCTCAACCTTCAAAATCACTCTGGTGCTGTTGTTTTGGCTGGTTGTGATGTTGGGCTATCCCGCTGCACTTAACACGCTTAGCCTGGAACACCGGGTTTTGGCATTTGGCTTCAGTGTGCTGTACTGGCTGCATTTTTGTTATCAACACAAACTACAACAGGCCAGACGCTGGCAATGGCTCTGGTCGCTGGACGGCGTGTTAGCGCTGTTATTGCTGTGCTGGACTGTCGGCTGGACTTTGTTATTGGTGTCACATGCACCCGGTTTGGCGCAGCAGCCAATACCGGTGCAGCTTGATTGGCAGCGCCTGCTGCAAAATCCGCTGCTCATACTGCATTATTTATGGCAATTCAGTGTGTTAGCCGCGCTGATGTATGCTTGTTATTGGTTCAACCGTTATTGGCTGATACGGCATATTCTGGCGCGGCACGGCTTGTTGCCTTTTGTGATGTTGAGTATTGGCCTGATGTTGCTTAGTTATGTGCCGTTGGCGCTGTTGTTATTGCAACTGCCGATGAATAACGTCGCTGTGCCGGCAGTACCAGCGGGCAGCCAAAACCCGTTTGACTGGTACAACTTTAACTTTATGTTATTGCAGTGGTTATTTACCACACCGCTGATCCTGGCTTTTGACCGGCAGCAGCATGAAACCAACTTAGCGCAAATTCAGCATCAACAAATTCAAACCGAACTGCAGTTGCTGCAACAACAGATTAATCCGCATTTTTTATTTAATACCTTAAATAATCTGTATGCGCTGTGTTTAATCAAGTCGGATGACGCCCCCAAACTGATACTGCAACTGGCTGATTTATTGAGGTATGTGGTGTATCAGGGTCAGCAAAAACAAGTGACTTTACAACAAGAGCTGGACTATCTGCAGCATTATCTGGCATTGCAGCAGCTGAGAGTCAGCAATAAAACCAGCTTAAAGCTGCAATGGCCGGACAACGTCAGCCAATACCACTTACCGCCTTTGTTGCTGATCATGCTGGTGGAAAACGCTTATAAACATGGCGTAGAACCTTCTGCTGACGCTTGTCAGGTGGACATCACCGTCAGCATCAAACAACAGCGGCTGTATTTTAGTTGCCGCAATAGTTATGAACCTCAGTGCAGTGCCGGCTCAGTGAGCGGCAACCAAGCCACAACAGGCCTGGGGCTGGAAAACTTACGCAGGCGACTGCAACTTTATTTTGGCGACGATTTTTATCTGCATAGCGCAGCGCAAGAGCAAAGCGCAGCGCAAAATCAGGTCGCAGCGCAAAAGCAAAACAGCTGGCTGGCCGAGTTAACCTTGCCGTTGGCATTCACCACAGGAGCCGCAGATGCTGAAGTTGCTGCTGGTTGACGACGAACCATTAGCCCATCAGGTGCTGTTGCATCATCTGGCACAACACCCGGATATGCAGGTGGTGGCGCACAGTTATAACGCCACACAAGCGCTGGCGGTGCTGGCAAAACAACAGATTGACCTGATGTTGCTGGATATTCAGCTACCGGTTTTAACCGGCCTGGAGATGCTGAAAGTGCTGGCGCAACCGCCGCAGGTGATTATCACCAGCGCTTATGCCGAGTATGCGCTGGATGGTTATGAACTTGATGTCACCGACTACTTACTCAAACCCATCAGCGCTGAACGTTTAGCCCTGGCGCTGGATAAAGTGCGGCGCAAAAACCTGTTGCTGGCCGCGGCAACAGCCGAAAAAAACAGTGTGCAGCCGCCACCAGTGGCTGATTTTATCGTGCTAAAGGTAGACAGAGAGCTTCGCCGTTTTGAGCTGGCTTCGGTTTGTTGTTTTGAAGCTTATGGCAACTATGTCAAAGTCTGGCAAGGGCCACAAATGACGCTGGTCAGCAGCACTTTAAAACAGCTGTGTCAGCAGTTGAGCGCCACAGCTTTTGTGCAGGTGCATAAGTCGTTTTTAGTGGCCAGAGCGCATGTGGTTAGCCGCGACAGCCAGCAGCTGCGGCTGACAAATCAGATGCAGGTGAAAATTGGCGATGCTTACAAAGAGCAGGCCAGGCAGTTGTTACTTGCCCCCGAAAAGGTGAGTGCTGTTAAAACCTGAACCAGATATAAGCGAAGTTGATCAGCACAAACAACAGCAGCAAGATCAACACCCGCATAAAGTTAAAGCTTGTGGTGTTTGGCCGGCTTTTTTGGGCTGAGTGACTGAAATCCTGAAATTTACAGCCCATTTGCCGGGCATATTGCGGCAGCTGTTGCCGCAGTTCTGCTTGATCTGCGCTGCTGGCCAATAACAAAGGCGCGGTTTTGTCGGCTGGCTGTAAATAGGCTAAATAGTTTTGCGCGATGTCGGTGCTGTTCGGCTGGCGTTCCACCTGATGCCAGCGGGTACTTTGCAGCTGATAGAGTTGCAGTGCTTTAATGTCAGCAAAAGCAAAATATTGCCAGCGCCATAAACCGATAAAACGGCCGAAGTAAAAACCACGACCCAACCAGAATTGCTGCCGCACCGGATCCAGCCAGCATTGTTGCTGAAAAAACGCTGTGGGCAGCGTCGTGGCCAGCAGAAAAAAACTCACCCAGCCCAGCACTAGTTGTAACACCGGATCTTGTTGTAACCAGCTGGCTCTGGCGCTTAACACACCCAATACAAACAGCGCCAGCGCAAAAAACCACAACAGCGGCTTGTGTCTGGTGCTCAGGGGTTGGCAATAAAGCGCAGTGTTGGCGGGTTGTCTGAAGTTCACGCTGACTTTCCTTGTGTTGTGTAAATTGCTGCTCTGGTGAGTGAAAAGCCGGCATCCAGGCCGGCTCTTATGCTGCAGGGGCGGTGTTTTTGCCGTTAGCTAAAAAATGCGCTTAACAACCCCTGACGCCAGAATACCCAGCTGGCCACCACGAGCACCACTAAAATCAGCCATAAACCCGATGTGCTTTTTTTCTCATAAGGGTCGATTAACGAACGGCTGGAACCGGCCGGAATAGTGGCCAAAGCTGTTAAGCGGGTACCAAATTTAATGCTGAGTTTGGCATTGGTATTCACAGCCCAGCCGTTGGCGTCCAGGAGCGGTGCTAAATTACGGGCGCGTAATTTAAACCAGGCCATCAGCATCGATGGGCCTGAGATAAATAAGATGATGCCTAAGATAGCCAGCGGCATTTGCCACCACACCAAGCCAAGGAACCCCGTGACTACGGCCGCCAGCGCTGTGCCTATAGCGCCAATGGCTAAGCCAATAGCTGCAAAAATACCGGCAAACTTGGCTACATCAAAAGGTGCGGCTGGTTTGGCTGGTGCCGGAGCTTCGGCCACTTTGGCGGCATCACCCACACCTGCTGCACTTTTGGTTTCAATTTCTTTGTCTTTGGCGGCGGCAAATTTCTGAATTTGATCAGAAATCATCCGGCCTATGCGCTGGTATGGCGTAAAAAAGGCTTCGCGGATACTGATAGGGTTGCTGACAATTTGCGTCACTGTGGCATCCCAGTCCTGGCCTTTGCTGTCGTAAAACACACCGTTACGGCCGACCATTAAATTACCGGCATCGCCCGCTGTCATGGCGGCAACCACAGAGCGTTTTTCGCCGGTGGCGCTGCGTACACAGTCGATATACAGCAGATAAGTGCCGCTTAAAGCCGCCAGTTTGGCGTGTTTGCCAGCGTCATTCACATTCAGGCACAGGTCGCAGCTGCGGCCATCAATATATAAACGGCCATTCTGGAAAATAGCCGGTTGCTCCAGGCTGTAAAAGTTCTCGAAATTCACAAAGTTACGGAGTAAATCGCGTAAATAACGCTGATAACGAATCAGTTTATCCACATCCAGCACCGACTCAGCTTCGGCCTGCTGGGCTAAATCGGCGTCCATCAGGGCATAAGCGGCAGCAAGTGTAGCTTCGTTCAGGCAGGCAGCCAGCAGTTCAGGTACCAGCGTGGCGGCATTGCTGGTTGGCTGTACCGTTTTCCAGTCGTGATAAGCGGCAATCGCGGTTTTCAGTTGTTGCCACTGCGCCTGATCAATCTGCTCAGCCTGGCCCCAGACAGGTTGTGCCAGGGTGGCCAGTGCAGCCAGGTCGGTCGCCCAATGTGGGTGAACGCCTTTATGCAGCGCTAACTTGCCCGCGGCCTTGACCTGGGCCAGAGGTAAATAATTGGTGTCGGAACTGACCTCTGACAATAACTGCCGTGACAGCGCCGCATAATCTTCCGGCGCGCCATTGAGCTGTTCGGCGGCGCGCTCGTCATAAGCGGCCAGCTGACAACGGGTAAAATAGTCGGTCACTTTGGCGTCGAGTTTGCTCACCAGCTGATAAACCATGTCGGTATCGCCGGCAAACACAGTGCTGATGCTGCTGCCTTGTTGTTGCCATTCGGTATACAAACGGCCATCAGCCACAAATTGTTCCAGCTGTTCTTTGTTGATCCCTGGTACACCACTGCGGTCCATGCTGGAAATTTCCAGACCCAACAACGTGTTGATCAACTGCTGCACTTCCGCATTGTGTGGCTGCGACTCTTGCGCCAGTTCAGCGGTAATAATACCGTCGCCATTCAGTTGATTGGCCGGAAAAATCAATGCCATATCGGCGGTGTCGGCCACGGTCAGGCTGCTGGCGTCGCTTTTGCCGAGGTTTTGCAAAATACGTTTGGCAGAAGCCAATAAGGTTTGTCCTGCTTCGTGATTGCCGTTGATGGCACTCAGTGGCAGTTCTTCACCGGATAACAGCACTTCAGGTTGTTGCAACACCGACAAAGCCCAGCTGACCGCCGCTTTTACTTCATCAATGCGCACCCGGCCGTCGTGGTCGTTGTCCAGATACGCCATAGTGCGGCTGTCAAATTCCAGCCCCTGCACCGGGCAACTCAGCGCGGCCCAGAGTTTTGGATCCAGTTGGTCTAACTGTTGCCAGTCGGCAATTTTATCCAGTTTGACCTGATCAAAACCGCCGGAGCGGAAAAAACGCCATTGATGTGCCATGTAATTTTCCTTTTAAACGAAGCTGGAACAAAGCTGCTGTGGCAGCTGTGCGGGCTACATGAATATTTCACGCTTTTACCAAGCCAGCAAGTCAGCTGCTGGTTTTGTTGGCGTTGTTAAGGTTGCCGCGCCGGGCAGCCGTCTTTTTTAAATTGATACCAGGACCATAAACCAGGTTGCTGGTGCCAGGTTTTTGCCAGTGCAAACCAATGCCGGTAAAACACTGAACCGTCATCGCCATACAGGCTAATGGCCACTTTGTCAGAACATTCAATGGCTCTGCTGCCGGACGCCAACACAAAACGGATGTCCACACTGCCATCGGTGTTTGGCAGTAGCTGCGGCTGACAGCCCCAGGGGCCGGATTGTTCTTTGTCTTTGATGTCACCACAAGCACTGAGCCTGACATCATTGTGGCGGCCTGCAAACTGAAATCTCAACACAATATCGTTGTCGCTTTCGCTGACAATACTGGCACTGCTGACTTGTAGTGCCTGCCAGGCCGGATCCAGTTTTTCCTGCTGCAAACTGCTGAGCTGTTGCCCCAGCCGTTTTGGCCCTTGTAATTGCGGGTAAATAAACTGCTGAAAACCCAATAAAGCGGCACAACATAATAGCAAAATAAAACTCAGCCATATTTTCATTTTTCATTCCTTGCTGTTGATTTTATTGGCTTTTGAGCGACCAGTCCTTGTTAAAAGGCAACACAGTGCTGGCCAGCACGCCTTTGTATGCGTCCGGTGCATAATGTTCAAAGCTGATTTGTATACTTTCAGTGCGGAAATTGCGGATGCCATCTTTGTGCATATCGCTGTCGTTCAGTCCAATGTGTATGCGGGCTATGCCGTCGCCTTGTTGCACCTGAGCACTGCCCAGATACAAATATTTAGAATACATGCCAACAAAAAGCTTCACTTCCTGGGCAGGAGCAGGCGCATTGTAGTGATACTTCAGCTCCAGCAGCACGGCATCTTCTTTTTGTTGCAGCAGCGTCACAGTGTCTATCCGCAGCTGTTGTTGCCGGTGCGCTTCAGTGTCCGGTGCCTGAAAAATCACTATTTTGTCGTCCAGCAACTGGCCAGGTTGTGCTGTTTTTGTGGTGCCGAAAAACGGCTGAGCCAGCTGATGGCTAAACCAACCGGCGATAAAAGCCAACACCACCAGGCTGATTTGAATAAAGGATTGTTTGTTATCTGACATGGCAGTCCCTGCGCTGATTTTTTAAACAAAGTTTATCTTGCCATTGTTGCAGCAAAGTAGAAATATTTGTTTTTGTTCAAGTTTGTGGCTGCACAATTCCGGATAAATGGTTATGGTATGGGAACAGGTTTGGCATGGTGCCCCTGGCAATAAATCAGGATAAAAGGACGAGTGATGAAAAGCGTATTTTTCTTTGATGCGATGTTAACCCCGAAAATTATTACTTTTGTGTATTGGTTAATGTTGTTTGGTTGTGTTGTATCAGGTTTAGGTGCCATGTTCTCCAGTTATGGCGGTGGTTTTTTTGCCGGGCTTGGCATTTTAGTGGGCGGCGCTATCGCGTCCCGCATTTGGTGTGAGCTGTTAATAGTGCTGTTTAAAATTCACGAAAATCTGCAAAAGCTGGCCAATAAATCTGACGAATAAGCCCTGAGATAAAACGGACAAAGTAGGTTGCCTTGTACAGGCAACCTACTGTGTTGTCGTTTATTAATGAATTACTTTTGCACCGATAATAAATAGGTTGCCACCGCCAGCCGGGTTTCGGCATCCAGGTAATCCTGTTTTGGCATCAGTGGATAATCTTCACGTTTTTTCACCGGATTGGCGATGTAATCGGCCAGCGCCTGCGGGTCGTCCATATACAAAGATTGAATCACCTGCACCGGTGGGCCAATCAGCCGGCCGGTGTAGGCATGGCAACCGGTACAAATCCCTAAATAAGCATATTTGCCTTTATCGGCTGCAGCCACTGAACGCGGTGCGGCCGGAGTGTCCAGCAAATAACTCACTACTGAGTCTGTGTTACTGAAGCTACAAGCCGGCCAGCTGCTGACGCCGACTGTGACATATTGCTGGGCGTTGTTAATACAGCTGTTGTTGCTGTTACCCACCCTGACTATGTCCGGATTGCCTTGTTTCAGCTCAGTGGTCATCAGCACTTTGGCTTCAGGAATAGTATCAAAGCCGTTGTTATACATCAGATTATTCAGCACCATCACTTCATCAGGTGTCGGGTCTGATTCTGGATCTAAAGTGGTATTGGGTGCATTTTGATGGTCAGTGATAATAATGCCGGCGGTTTTGTTATTCAAAATCAGGTTGTCTTCAATCACTACTTTGTCGGCCGCCATAATCAAAATGCCGGTGCCGGCCGGAATACCAGCCACCATGCTGCCGACAGCACCAAAGTTTTTGGTGTTGTTGTGGCTTATCCAGTTGTTGCGGATAATCACATCCACAGTGTCTTTAATCGGCAAGCCCGGTGTGACAAAAGCCAGAATGCCGCCGGTGTTGTTGTGTACAAAGTTGTTTTCCACCACAGCATGGCGACTGTTCTCAATTTCAATACCGGCCACACTGTCAAACACTTCATTGTTAGCAACGTGAATATAATCACTCATACCAATATAAATGGCTGCATCTTCAATGCCCGACACCACGTTATGCTCCACAATGCCGTTTTCGCCCAGTTGCGGGAAAATGCCATACACGCCGGTGTCTTCAATAATGTTATTGCGGATCTCAAAGTTGTTACCGGCCTGGCCCATAATGCCGTTGCCTTTGTATTTAGTGATCAGGAAATTTTCCACCACCACGTTGTTGCCCGAATACAAAATGGCGTCGTTTAAATGACCGTCACCAAAAAGTTTCGGTCTTTTGCCCTCCACTATCACACCACTTAAGCGGATATTGTTTTTGTCGATATACACGGTTTCGGTATAAGTGCCGGGCCAAACCTGGATCACATCACCGGGCTGGGCAGCTTTGACCGCGTCCATAATCAGCTGGCCGTCTTTGACCTGATGGATGGTGCCGGTGGGCGCAGGGTTTATCACCGATTTTTTGGCATTGCCGCTTTTGGCTGCGGTGCCGGCGTTATAGCTGACTTCAGGCGCATAGGTCGGCGCGACCGGGGTATTTTTGCTGAAAAACTGGCCGGCAAAAAATGCCGCTGGCAGCAATAACACCAGACTGATGGTGGTTTTTTTCATGGTTGTGTCCCTTGTTCGCTGGAGGGTGCAATGGATGGGGTTGGTTCGGCCGCTGCTGTTGTGTTGTTTTGTTGCAGCTCTGCCGGCAGTGGCAAGCCGGAAGGCAGCGCTGCGGGCAGCTCCGGTTTCAGGCTCTCGTCGGTTAAAGTGTGTAAAAACTTACTGATTTGGCTGATTTCTTCCGGTGTCAGTTTGGGCTCCCAGATATGCCAGTGCAGCAGCAGTTTTTGTTCAGGCACGGCATGGCCCCGGCCTTTGGTGTAAAACTCCGCGGCTTCTTCGAGCGTGGCAAAACGGCCGGAATGCATATAAGGCGCAGTTTTGGCGATATTGCGCAGGCTTGGCACTTTAAAAGCGCCGCGTAATTTCTGTTTATCGCTGCTATTGCCGGCGCCTTCATCAAAAGGCATCCCATCCGGCTCTGGCGTGCCAATGACGGCAATCTGCTGATTGGTAAAAAGCGGTGGAGTGTGGCATTCGGCGCAGCGCGCCACAAAAGAGCGGAATACGTTTAACCCTTTAATTTCTTCCGCATCCAGCGCCTCATGATAACCATGGGCGTATTGATCGTACCTGCTGTTCAGCGAAATAAGCGAACTCTGAAATGCCGCCAGCGCTGTGGCAACCTGGGATAACTCCAGTTGTGGCGCTTGTGGAAAAGCCTGTTTAAATAACGCCGGATAAATTTTGTTTGCCGATAAGTCGGCCAATAACTGCTCTGCAGTATTGGCCATTTCATGGGATGCAAAGAGCGGAATTAAGGCTTGTTGCTCCAGTGAATCGGCGCGGGCATCCCAAAACAGCTTTTTTAAAAATGCTACATTCCACAGGCTTGGCGCACTGCGGTTACCGACATCGTCGTGTGTGCCTGTGCTTAAGGCTTTGCCATCGGTAAAACCTTTATCCGGTTGATGGCAGCTGGCGCACGCCTGGCGGTGATTGCCGGACAGCAATGGGTCAAAAAACAGGTAACGGCCCAAATCAATTTGTTGTGGGCTAAAACCATCCCGGGCTTTGGGCAACGCGGTTTGGGTGCCGCCGACGCCTTTATCGTGCAGCGAATCGTACAGGTCATAACGGGTCACCAGCAGACAGGTGTTGTTACTGCTGAGCTCAAAGCTGGGCGGGCAGCTGTTTTTTAGTTCTATGGCTGTGGTGTTTTGCCCGGTCACCGCCAGTGCGAACAGCAGTGGCAGCATTATTGCGCCCCTACACTGATATAAGCGGCAACGGCTTGAATGTCAGCGTCGCTGAGCTGGCGGCTCATCAGCGCCATTTGCCGTCCCGGTTTGTCTGTTTTAGTGGTGCCTCGTATGCCATCGCGAAAATGTGTTAACTGCAATTGCAGATAACTGTTATCGAGCAAAAACAAAGCCGGTGCATTTAATGCCGCATTGCCTTCAGCTTTGGCACCATGACAAGCGCCACAAGAGCCGATATATAAACGCCTTCCCTGATCAAGCTGGCTGGCATTGGTGTTCGCAGTCGCAGCGCCATTGTCTGGTTTTTGGGCGCTGTAAAATTGGCTCAGCTCTTCAATTTGTGCTTCGCTCAGGGTTTTTGCCATGGCCGCCATTTGTTGGCCGGCAATATCTGCCACTGCTGTGCCCCGTTCGCCCTGTTGAAACTGCAAAAGTTGCTTTTTAAGGTACGACGCCGACTGTCCTGCCAACTGTGGCGCTTTGGTTGCCTGACGAACTGCAGTTGCATGACAGGCATCACAGCTGGCGGCCGCCGTGGTTGCTCCTACATCTATGTTGAATAAAAACAATAAGATGGCTGAAATTTGCACTATGTTTGTTTTAAGCATCGGGCGTCAGCGGGTGCTGCTCTTGCTGTTGAACTTAGGGTTAGCTTGCTTTTTCAGCCGCCAAGGTTCAAACCGAAAAGTGTGCAAAATTGTCCAGTTGGCTTTATTTAGCCTTTTGCATTGTTACTATCATTGCGACCAGGACCCTCACAGCTGCAAAGCAGCAGGACTAGATTCAGGATCCGGCTCTGCACTTATAACTATTAAAAAAATCGGCTTAAAAATCGGAGAAAGAGCGATGTTTATGACAAAAAAATCCAGCTGCGCAGCGTCAAACAACCCTCAGCAACAAGCATTAAATCAGTCATTGAGGCCGTCATTTAAAGTTCAGCCGTTAGCCCTTTGTATTGGCCTGCTGCTGGCAGGCGTTCACAACCCGCTACTGGCACAACAAAACAGCACTTCTGCGCCGGATCAGGCCAACCAAAATGGCAACAACAAAGCCCAGGCCATTGAAACTATTACGGTCACAGCGCAAAAACGGCAGCAGAATGTTATGGAAGTGCCGGTTGCCATCGACAGTATTTCTGCCACAGATTTAAAAGAAACCAACTCGGTGCTGCTGGGGGATATTGCCGATTACACCCCTGGTTTTAAATTCAGCAAAGACGCTGTAGTGCAGGCTTCTGCCACCATGCGGGGTATTTCCAGCAGCAATATCAGCACCGGCGGCGACCCATCGGTGGCGATATTTTTTGATGATTTTTACCTGCCACGCGCCGCGCAAAGTGTGATGTTTTCCGATATGCAGCGGATTGAAATTCTGAAGGGCCCGCAGGGCACGCTGTTTGGTAAAAACGCCGCGGCCGGTGCGGTGAATATGATCCCCAATGCCCCTTCGCAGGACGATGAAGCTTTCTTAAAAGCCACTTTGGGCAACTATGCGCTGCAGCGTTATGAGGCCATGGCCAATACGGCGCTCAGCGATGAGTTTGCGCTCAGACTGAACCTGATGAGCAATCAGCGGGATTCTTTTTTAGATAACGTCTATTCAGCTTATCAGGGTGAAGAGCTGGGCAACACCGATCATCAGGCGGCGCGGCTGGCAGCTTTATGGCAACCGGGCGCAAACACCAAGGTGCAATTGAGTTACGACTGGGACGACGTCAATCAGGGATATGCCCCTTCTATTGGCGTCAGCCCTTATGCCTATAGCATGAACCCGCTGGACAGAACCATCGAAAACGACGTGATTGACGGCCACGAACGCCGTGATATGGACGCTTTGTCGCTGAAAATCACCCACGAATTTAACGAGGACTGGTCGGGAAAACTGATGAGCAGCAAAAGGCAATGGCAGGTGTCGGGCCGCGATGACTCAGACGGTACCGCCGACAAAACCCGTTATCTCGATACCATCAACTTTGAAGATTCCGATATTTTTTATAACGAGCTGCAAATTAATTACCAAAAAGACGCGTTGAGTTATGTCGGCGGTGTCACTTACAGCACTGAAAACGTCTATCAAAAAACCAGTCTGAATATTATGGCCGACACAGTGGCCAGATTGACCACTGCGAATCTGAACGGCATGCTGATTGGCGCTTTACAAGGTGCTGGTTTGCCCGCTGAGATGATTGCGCAAATGGGCTTGCCTGCCGATCATCTGTGGAACCCGCAAGACTGGGCCAGCATTTTAAGTGTGATGGCGATGGTCGACCCCGGCGCCGGTCAGTTATTAGACATGTTAGGTGCAGCGCCTTTTAGCCCGGAGCTGGCGGGTGCTATTGCCGCTACCGGCGATTTAACTTATCAGGCTATTAGTGCCGGTCTTGGCATTAACGAGATTTTTGGCCCTTCCAATGCAGGCAAACTCTGGGCTGAAGATATTATCAACAGCGGCAAATTTAACTCTTATGGCATCTATTCCGATGTGGATTACCAGCTCAATGAGCAGTGGGGTTTTACCGCAGGTTTGCGCTATAGCCGCGACGACAAAGACTTCAGCTGGGAAATTAAAGAACGTTCTTTTGGCGCTGCGATGCCAGGTTTAACCGACTTTTTATTCCCGCTGATGCCAAGGCTGGATGCTTCACACAGCTGGAATAAATTAACCGGCCGCGCCGTCACCCGTTATCAGCTGAACCCGGACAGCATGGTTTATTTATCTTATTCAACAGGTTATAAATCAGGTGGTTATGACTCTTTAGATCCACGTTCAGCCATCACGCCTTTTGCACCTGAAGAGGTAGGCAACTTAGAACTGGGTTATAAAGCCGACTTATGGGGCAAATTGCGTTTGCAGCTGGTGGGTTTTCAGATGGACTTAACCAACCGTCAGCGTTCGGTGAACAGCAAAGAACCCGGTGCCGGCGTTGCTGTGCCTGTGGTGATCAACGGCGATCAGGACATCAATGGTGTTGAAGCTATTCTGGATTATCAGGCAACAGAGACGCTGAAACTGGGGCTGGTGACTGAATATCGCAGCACCGAATCGAAGTGGCAGCAGTTTTACAACGCCGAAGGTAAGCTGGTCACCGATGTGGAAAAATCTTCTACCGCCGACTCTTATACCTTGAGTGCTGACTGGACCCCAAACCAACAATGGCTGGCCGGTGATATTAAACTGCATCTGGATTATGTGTTTGAAGAAAACACCCGCGCCGATGACCCGGATCTGCTGGAAGTGGCAAAAACCATTCCGGCTTATTTTGCCGACAGTAAAAGCCTGAATGCCAGACTGAGCTGGAACAGCGCCGATCAACAATGGGAGCTGGCGCTGTGGGGCAAAAACCTGACCGATAGCGAAAGCACAGGTGGTATTGGCGGTTGGGCGGCGGATGTGCTGGGTACCCCTATCACTTCGTTAAACCCGCCCCGTACTTATGGTGCTGAAGTCCGTTATCAGTTCTGACAAACTCAGCGATGGTTTGCCGTGCTTTACCTGTGACAAGGAACACGGCAGTATCTGTTTGAGGCAAAGCCCGGTGTGAGGCCGGGTTACTGAACACAGGAGCACAGCATGAATGGCAGCTTGGTGATGACACTTTCAGCTGGGCTGGTATTGGCGCTTGTTTGTTTCAGCCAGCCGCTGGCTGCGGCCGAATTTAAATTACACCCCAGATTGTGTCTGCACTATCCGCAAAAAACCTGTGAACTGCAGGTCAAAGTCAGCTGGCAACAACAGCAGCCAGCTTGTTTGTATCAAAAATCCGTGACCGAACCTTTGTTATGCGGTAATGGCGCCGAACAACAGCTACAACTCAGTCTGACCAGCCATACCCGGCTTGAACTGCGCGCCCAACAAAGTGGCGCTTTGCTCGATAGCCGGCTGGTGCGGGTGCTGCAGGTGGATTTAAATGCCGGTGATCAGCTGCTTAAACGCAGCCGTGCCAGCTGGGGCACACCCTGATGCATCATTTATTGCTGATTGAAGATGACTTAGAACTGGCGCGGTTAGTCAGCGACTTTTTGCAGGCGCAGGGTTATCAGATCACCAGCTGTGGCAATACCCAAAAAGCGAAAAAACTGCTGTTGGCACACAAGTTTGACTTAATTGTTTGTGATGTGATGCTGCCCGGCAGCAGCGGTTTTGATTTAGTGCGGCAAATCCGTTTGCAATTTAAAGGGCCGATTTTATTTATGACGGCGCAAACTTCAGTGGGCGCACAGCTGGAGGGGCTGGAGCTGGGCGCACAGGATTATCTGCTCAAACCCTTAGATCCCCGCATTTTGCTGGCAAAAATTAAAGTGTTTTTAACTGACTCTGCGCAATCCGCCACTGTCACAGTGCTGCAAAACCACAATTTAACGGTAGACAGAGTCAGCGGCCACACCAGTGTGGCGGGTCAGGAGATTTGTCTGACCAATGCCGAATTGCAGTTATTGCTGGCGCTGCTGGACAATTATGGTGTGGCCATTAGCCGGGAGCGGTTATTCCGTGAGCAATTAGGCCGCGAATATGACGGTGAAGACCGCACTATGGACGGTCGCGCTTCCAGACTCAGGCGTAAACTACAAGCCGTTGATCCACATTGGAATATCCGCGTGGTCTGGGGCCAGGGGTATTGCATCAGTTATGCCGAGGCATTAACGGCCGACGGCACGGAGCACAGCGCATGAGATCGGCCTTGTGGCGTTTTTACCTTGGCATAGTGCTGGTGGTATTGCTGCTGTTTTTCAGTCTGAATCAGTTGTATAGCTGGGCATATCAACGCGACGATATCGCCGACGCTGCACAAAGTTTGTTGTTGCATGTCAACGAATACAATATCCGGGAAAAACTCAGTTGCCGGCTGTCCGATACCGACGATTGTACCGATGCGTTGTTTGTGACTTATCCGGCCGGTATGTGGCAGCCGCAACCCGGTTTTTATTACGCCATTGAAGTGATGCGGGATAACAGCGGCAATGCGTCTTTGTGCAGTGAAGTGGGCGCTGGTGAACTCTTGTGTTTAAGTAAACTGAATCTGCCGGACGGCACTGATTTTAGTATTGATTTAGCCCACGTGTTTATTCTGCTGTTGCTGCTTTGTATGTTCTGGCTCAGCCGCAATGTGTTTCGTGATGTGGAAATTTTAAGGCTCAGCGCTTTGCAGGAAATAAAACGCGGCCATTTGCCTGCATTTCGCCTCAGTGCCAAATCTTATCTGCAACCGCTGGCGCAATCATTAAGCCGGATGAATCAGCGGATTGCGGATTTAAATTCACTACAGCGGGAAATGGCCGACACTGTGTGCCACGACATCAAAACGCCGTTGGCGCGGCTGCGTTTTATTATGCTCAGCATTGAAAGCCAGTTAAGCCCGGCGCATTACGCTCAGGTCTGCCGGAATCTGCAGGAAATTGAAGACAATGTGTATGATTACCTGCGGTTAGCACAGCAGGATTTTCGCGCTGATTTACAGTTGAGCCAGTTGAATTTGCCGCTGCAGGTGCAGGAGTTGATTGATAAATTTGCGGCCAATTCGGAACATGAATTGGCCTTGTTGCCAGGCCCGGCGTTAACCATTCAGGCCGACGAAAAACTACTGCAAAGGGCGTTGTCGAATTTACTCAGTAATGCGCTGCGGTATTGTCAGAGTAAAGTCTGGATAGAACTCAAAGTGCAGGGCAGCGATTGTCTGATTGATATTTGTGATGACGGCAGCGGCTGGCAACAATCTCAGCCAACAGCAATGACCACGGGTGCAGTTGCTGTCACCAGAACAAATCATCACCTCAGCAGCGCTGGCAGCAAAGTTCAGGCCAGGCCTGACGCTGTGCCGCAGCATGGCATAGGTTTGGCGATAGTGTCGCGGGTGGCCCATCAGCATGGCGGTGACTTTATCCGGCTGGACAGGCCAGGTGGTGGTGCTATTGCCAGGTTACGCCTGCCGCTGGGTTCTGAAACTTCGGTATCAGTGGACAGAGAGCAATCAGAGGCGCATGGGCTGTGAAATACGCCAGTCCAGTTGCCGCGGCCTGCCTAAACAGACTTTTCCTTTGCCGCCAAAGTCGCTACTGCGTCAGCCATTAACAAATCATGAGCGGCTTCACCACTATACTCCCTGTAACGACGGCCGGAGACCGCGCTGTGATAAAGACTGGTATGTGACAAACAGGCAACTGTCAGGCCATTGGCATGGGTCAGGCTGAGGTTTTGTTGGTCGATGGCTTTGAGAGTGCTGATGTTTTTGTAGTGGTCAAAACCCTGCAAAAAACCAATCACATGAGGCACATAAGAGCCAAGAGTGAGCAGTAGTTTAGGTTTCAGCGTGTTGATTTGATATTGCAAAAAGTCGGCACATGCTTGCACATAAGCTTGTTGCCGGCTGGCTGGAAACTTACCCACAGTGTTGTGAGCACCGGCAAACAAATGCGGAAAACTATTGGTAAAAAAGCAACGTTCCGGTTTGATGCCGTGTTTTAACAACAGGCGTTGCAGATTTTTCCAGGTCGGGGTATCGAGATCCTGAAACTGGCCTTGTTGCATTTGTAAATATTCCGCTTCGTTGCCAAAGTTTTGCCCTATCACAAAAATATCGACCGTCGTTGTGCTGCTGAAAAATCCGCTGCCCACCGGAAAAAAGGCGATTTGATCTGTGATCAGCCGTGGTATCGGCACTGTGCCGGCTGGCGGTGTAATGGCATGGCTTTTTGCCAGAAAATCGTTTGCAATCTGTAAACTGGTCATCAAAATACTGCCCTTTTATAGTTAAATATCAGGTGTTTATACATATTCTTTCACAACGCACCGTTTTTAGCATCAAAGCTCTAAAACGTTTTTCCCAAAGCAATACATGGTGTCTGGGTAAGGGCTTGGTCTGATAAACAGCTGTTGCAGCAATAACAGCAGCGGGTAATTTTAACTTCCAGACTAAACCCGTTTTGCTCAAAGCCGCTGAGCTCTGGTCCTTCGGCAGCAGTTGATGCCCTTTGTTGTATTTGTGGCAATGCAGAACGTTTTTTGCATGACCGGTCTGCGTCAGGCAGTTGATGCTGAAATAAAAAACCACCTCAACTGGAGGTGGTTTTTTTACTGAAACAGCCTTGAGGCGTTAGAAGCGGTAGCGGGCACCCAGTTCAAATGAACGCTCAGGACCTACATAAATACCTTCGCGCAGGCCGGTGATATAACGTTTGTCGGCCAGGTTTTTCACTGAGGCAAACAGGTTAAACTGGCTGCTGACATCGTATTGCGCTAACAAATCCAGCACAGTGTACGAAGGTAACAAACCACCCCAGATGCCGCTGGCGGCATTGGTTGGAATATTGACCAGATTGCTTGGGTCACCAAACTGCTCACCACGGTGGTGCAGGTTCAGGGCAAAATTCCACTGTGACAGGTCGTAGCTCAGGCCCAGGTTGGCAATCACTTTAGGCGCATAAGGAATGCGGTTGCCTGCTGTGCTGCCGGTTTTGAATTCAGATTCAGGCACCCAGGTCAGGTTAGAGTCCAGCATCAGGTTAGTCGCCAGGCTGTAACCCAGACTGAATTCCATGCCGTAGTGGCGGGTTTCACCGGCGTTAGAGCGTGACAGGTTTGGATCGCTGTTGCCAGTCACCACCTGATTGCTGAAATCCATCATAAAAGCCGCTACGTCATAACGGGTTTTGTCTGTGGTGCCGCGAATACCCATTTCGTAGTTCACTGAACGTTCGCCGTCCAGCTGCTGATCTTTCAGGCCATCCAGCGCCACGTTATTGGCGGCTGGCGAAAAAGCACGGTATAAACCACCGTACAGCTGATTGTTGGCCAGGCTGTAGGTAAAACCAACACCAGGCAACACTTCCGTATTGGTGGTTTTGGCTTCGCTGTTATTTTGCAGCAGGTTCAGCCGTTTTTGTTCGTAGGATTCAATCCGGACACCTGGTGTCATTGCCAGTTGTTCAGTCAGCTGAATACGGCTTTGTGCATAAGCCGCCACGCTGTCGGCAGAATCCTGCAGGTGGGCAGCCAGAGTGCCGCTGCGATCGGCAGCGCGGGTGGCGGCAATCCGCTGATCATCCGATTCTTCGCTCATCAGGCGCAGACCAAACTCAGAGCTGCTGTTCAGGCCGGCCAGCTGATGTTCCACACTCAGGCGGGACTCAATACCCACACGTTCAAAAGCTCGGTTGTTGCCGTTCAGATTGTTGGTATAAACCCAGCGGCCTGCAGCGTTAGAAGCGGCGGTGTTCACGCCATAACGCCAGTAATCACGCGCCATATCGCTGTAATAGGCCACAGTGTTTAACGTCATATCGTTGTTAATTTGCCACTCGTGGTTAATGTCAAAGGCGGTGCGGTCAATTAATAAAAAATCGTCCGGGGCCGGGTTGGTTTTTACATCGGCCAGATATTCACCCAGCAGCAAACCACGGTAAGAAATATTGGCGTCATTTTTGTGGTGCGACACTTTCACACCCAGTTTCTGGTTATTGGCAAACTCAACACCGGCTTTGGCCAGCAGGTCGGTCATGTCATAACCTTTGTCCATAAAACCGTCGCTTTTGGCGTGGCTGGCAATAATGCCGGCATAAGCGTCACCCGAAGCATTCCTGTTACCGGCTTCAACACTCAGCTCGCGGGTGTTAAAAGAACCGAGGCGGCCTGACAGTTCAACACCATCATCCGGCGTTTTGGTCTGGTAGTTCACCACACCGCCGATAGTGGAAGGGCCATACCGTAACGAGGCCGAACCCTTTAATACTTCAACAGAAGCAACCCGCTGAATACGCGGATTAAAATAACGTTCGTTGCCGATAAATAAACCAGGCGCAACCGGCACACCATCTTCCAGCATCAGAGATTTAGACTCGCTGGCCGACAGGCCACGGATACCAAAGTTAGCCACTACAGCAGTTTCATCTTCGGTTTTGATATTCACACCAGGAATACGGCGCAGCACGTCTTCAGTTGACAGCGGCTGCACTTGTTTAATTTGTTCCAGGCTTACCAGATTCACTGTGCCTGTTTCCAGATAATGCGCATCGGCACTGCTGGCGGTAATTTTGATGACTTCTAAAGTCGGGGTGGCTTTTTTCTTTTCAGCCTTTTTTTCAACGACTGATACTTCGTCAAGGCTGACGTTGGCAGCCGCAGCGGCATAGAGGGGTGATGCAACACAAAACAGGGCCATGGCTTTTGCCAGTTTGGAATAACGCAAGGTGTTGGCAGACATCTAAATACTCTCCTGATAAGAAACGCGCTGATACTAACACAAATGGTTCGTATTAACCCAGCTGTTGTTGGGGCAAAAGCTGCTTTTGCTGTCTTTGTTGCTATGGTGGGAAAAATTAAAAAGCACGCCAGCTGCGGCATGCGCGCAGATAGTTACCCGGATATGGTATAGCTCCCCTCAAGGGGATACCTCTTTTTTGGTGGCGGTTGGGAGCCCATTTTCAGGGGGCTTAAGAAGAGCTAGATGTTTGGGTTCACTGCGGCAGTTTGTTGCTGTTGTTAGTCTTCCGGGCTCTGGCAGGTAAATACCAGATGTTTACGCATATCTTTTAAAATCACGCCCTTTTTTAGCATCAAGCCACTAAAGCGTTTTTGCCAAAGTAACAAGTGAGGTTGGGCTTGGTGCAGCGCTTCGTCTGACACAAACTGCAGCCGCACCAATAACGATACCGGAAAAGCTTCATATTCCAGACTAAACCAGCCTTGTACAAAACCCGGCAGTTCAGCAGTGGCCTGCTGTTCCAGTGCTTCGACGGCAGTTAATACGGCTTTTTGTTGTTTCAGTTGCACAGCAGAGAGTTTTTTCATGTGGAAATCCGGACTGCGGTTGAGGCCGCACCAAAAGATGGGCTGATGATAAAAGCCAAAGCATTGCGCAGCAAGGAATTTGCTCAGAGCCTTAGCCACAGTAGCCGGAAGATCAGCTACCCACAGAACAGCACCAAACGACAAACATAAAAAAACGGGCAACTGTTGTGTGCCCGTTTGGTGTTTTACCACTGAACTGAGTGCCGGTTTATTTTGCCAGCAACGGCTTTAAATATTGGCCGGTATAAGATTGGGCGCAGGCCGCTACTTGCTCTGGCGTGCCGGCAATTAAAATTTCGCCGCCACCGTTGCCGCCTTCCGGGCCTAAATCCACTACCCAGTCGGCGGTTTTGACCACATCTAAATTGTGTTCAATCACCACTATGGTGTTGCCGGCGTCACGCAATTTATGCAGCACGTTTAACAGTTGCTGGATATCGTAAAAATGCAGGCCAGTGGTCGGTTCATCCAGAATGTACAGGGTTTTGCCGGTGTCGCGTTTACTGAGTTCACGCGCCAGCTTCACCCTTTGCGCTTCGCCACCGGATAAAGTGGTGGCCGACTGACCGAGACGGATATAAGTGAGACCGACGTCCATCAGAGTTTTTAATTTACGCGCTATAGCCGGAATAGCCTCGAAGTATTGATGCGCGTCCTCGACTGTCATTTCCAGTACTTCGTGAATGTTTTTGCCTTTGTACTTCACTTCCAGCGTTTCACGGTTGTAGCGTTTGCCTTTGCAGACATCACAAGGTACATAAACGTCGGGTAAAAAGTGCATTTCGACTTTTATCACACCGTCGCCCTGACAAGCTTCACAGCGGCCGCCTTTGACGTTAAAGCTAAAACGGCCTACCTGATAACCACGGGAACGGGCTTCCTGGGTGCCGGCGAATAAATCCCGCACTGCGGTAAAAATGCCGGTGTAAGTGGCCGGGTTCGACCTTGGTGTACGACCTATCGGGCTCTGGTCAATATCCACACATTTATCAAAATGTTCTAAGCCTTCAATAGTGCGGTGTGGCGCCGGGTCGTCGCCCTCGCCTTTATTCAGCACCTTGTGCGCCACTCTGAACAAAGTGTCGTTAATTAAGGTGGATTTACCTGAACCGGACACGCCGGTAATACAGGTCATGACGCCAAAAGGAATGGTTAAATCGACATTCTTCAGGTTATTGCCGGTGGCGCCTAATACTTTGAGTTCTTTGCCTTTTTTACCAACATGGCGTTTATCCGGCACTGCTATTTTACGGCTGCCGGACAAATACTGGCCGGTCAGAGAATCTTTGGCCGCTTCAATATCGGCCAAGGTACCTTGCGCCACCACATAACCGCCGTGCACACCGGCGCCTGGGCCGATATCGATAATATGGTCGGCCAAACGCACAGCGTCTTCGTCGTGTTCTACGACGATGACGGTGTTACCCAAGTCTCGCAGATGCGTCAGGGTGCCGAGTAAGCGGTCGTTATCGCGTTGGTGCAAACCAATCGAAGGTTCGTCCAGCACATACATGACGCCAACGAGACCAGCACCAATCTGGCTGGCAAGGCGGATACGCTGTGCTTCACCACCGGATAAAGTTTCGGCGCTTCTGGACAGGTTCAGATAGTTCAGGCCGACGTTGACCAAAAACATCAGCCGGTCCTGAATTTCTTTCAGAATTTTTTCGGCAATTTGCGCCCGTTGGCCGGTCAGGCTGAGCTTGGTGAAATACTGGTGGCAATCGCCAATCGACAGCTCGACTATTTGTGGCAAAGTGGTTTTGCCAATAAATACATGGCGCGCTTCTTCGCGTAAGCGCGAGCCATCACATACAGGGCAACACTGGCTGGCCAGATATTTGGATAATTCTTCCCGTACCGCATTGGATTCGGTTTCGTGATACCGCCGGTCCATATTCGGCAAAATGCCTTCAAAGGGGTGTTTGCGAAGCACAATGTCGCCACGGTCGTTCAGGTATTTAAATTCAATTTCTTTGCGGCCACTGCCGTTTAAAA
>JAYRUI010000005.1:0-22734 GCA_041919175.1 Rheinheimera sp.
AGGATGTGGCCAATACTATTAGTCTGGCGCTGCGGGGCTCTAATTTACGCACTTTCCGTACCCTGGATCAGGGCGAAGTGCAGCTGCGGGTGCTTTATGATGAAAAAGTAGGCTTATCGCAGCAGGAACTTGCCGCAGTGCCGGTGAAGCTGAAAGACAATACGGCTGTGCCTCTGTCGCAGGTTGCTACGTTAAAAGTGGAAAAACGCCTGGGAGAAATCCGTCGTTTTAACCGTCAGACCGGTTTGGCGATTGGCATGAATATCAACAAAGAGTTGAAAATGGACGACGCCCGCAAAGAACTGACAAAAGTGATGGATCAGTTGCAACTGCCACCTGGTTACAGCTGGTCTTTTGAAGGCAGTTTTCAGTATCAGGATGAAGCGCAAGGCATTATGCAGACCAATATGCTGCTGGCTGTTGCGATGATTTATCTGGTGATGGCGGCGCTGTTTGAATCTTTGTTATTGCCAACGGCTGTTATTGGCTCTTTGCTGTTTTCTTTTGTTGGGGTGTTCTGGGCATTTTTACTGACAGGCACCCAAATGGGGATTATGGGTATGATTGGCATGCTGGTTCTGATGGGCATCGTCGTGAACAACGGCATTGTGCTGGTTGACCGGATCAACCAGCTGCGGGAGGAAGCGCCGGACGCTGATTTGGTGCCGCTGATTATTGAAGCCTGTGAAGCGAGGCTTAGGCCCATTCTGATGACAGTGTCAACCACAGTGCTGGGGTTATTGCCGCTGGCTTTTGGTGATGCCAATATCGGTGGTGATGGCCCAAGTTATGCGCCTATGGCGGTGGCTATTATTGGTGGTCTGGTGTTTTCAACCTTAACCAGTCTGCTACTGGTGCCGTTAACCTATTGGGGTTTAGTGCGGATGGGGCTCAGATGGCAACGGTTTAGCAGTCGTGCCAGAGCCAGAGTGAATAAGGTATTGCCAGTGCAATAAGCCGGGCTTTTATGCAGTGACTCAGGTTAAAAACCACAACTTTTGTTGTGGTTTTTTCTTTTTAAATACGCTGAAATAACTAAGTTGTGGTTATTTTACTTGCCGAAGGCTTTTGTCAGTGGCTACAATGCCCGCCTTCCTGCTTGGGGGAGTAATCTGTTGCCAGAAATGGCAGCGTTGTTGTCAACACACTTGTGCCTCAATGCACATGGCAACAACAACCGGTTTTGACCGGTTTGATGAGACCTGAGACAGCACTGTGGCCTATAGCGGGAGCTGCGGTTCTGTCTTATGTCATGATCCCGCTGAGTACTATTGATGGATGCCTTGTTTTATTCTTTTACCGGTGTTGCTATTGCAGAGATCGGTGACAAAACCCAACTTTTGTCATTATTTTTAGCAGCCCGTTTTCGCTCCCGTCTGGCTATTGTGGCTGGTATTCTGGTGGCCACTTTACTCAATCACGCCGCTTCTGCCTGGTTTGGCGCCTGGGCGACACAGTTTATTCCAGAAGGCTGGCACGGCTGGTTGTTAGGCGGCTCTTTTATTGTGGTGGCTTTGTGGTTGCTTATTCCGGATAAAGACGACAGCGAAGAAAATGCCATTTTAAAATACGGGGCTTTTACTGCCAGTTGTGTGTTGTTTTTTATTGCTGAAATTGGCGATAAAACCCAGATAGCTACTGTGCTGTTAGCGGCCAATTACCCGATGCAAACCTGGCTGGTGATAGTGGGGACTACATTGGGCATGCTGGCAGCCAATGTGCCTGTGGTCTATGCCGGTCGTTATCTGATGCAGCGTTTGCCGCTGGATTGGGCGCGCCGTGCAGCTTGTGCAGTGTTTTTTCTGCTGGGTGTGATTACCATCGCTGCCGGTATCTGAACCGGCAGCAGGGCGGGTTGGTTAGCTCTGGAAGAGTCAGGCACCTGAGCCTTCAAGCTGTTTTAGCTTGGCTTGTGCCTGTTCCCAGTTTCTCGTTAAACGTTCGATAGTGGCTGTAGAGTTGGTTTTAACAAAAGAAACCTGCTCTAACAACTGCTGATTCTGCTCTGCCATCTGTTTACGCTCGGCTTGTGCCTGCGCTGTGCTTTCGCGCAGCTGCAGCATTTCTTCACGTAACTGTTTGATGGTTTCCCGCTGGCTGCTCTGATGTTCGGCAGTACTGGCGTTTTGCTCTTTCAGCAGGTTATTGACTTCACGCAGCTGATGCAGGTTTTGCTCAAGTTCAGGTAAATATGCGCTGAGCCTTGCGACTTCACTTTGTGCCTGCGTCAGCTGGAATTGCTGTTCATCCATCTTTTGTTTCTGGCCATTGGCAGCAGCAACGGCCTCGTCTCTTTCCTGACGCAGCGGGCTCACGCTTTGTTCCGTTGCCTGACGTTCTGCTGCCAGACGTTCGTTGTCCTGTTGCAGTGTTTGCAGCTGATGTTGCAGTGTTTCAAGTTGCTTTTGCAGTTCAAGCTGCCCAGACAAAGCTTGTTGTTGTTCTGATGCACTGCTGCTCAGCTGTTCGTTCAGCAGTTGTTGTTGCTGATGGAAACTGCTGATGTCGCTGCTTAACTGTTGCCGCTCAGCTTCTGATTGCTGTAACTCGTGCTGCAGCTGCTGATATTGGCTTTGCAGCTGGGTATACAGCTCATCCAGCTCCTGATGCTGTTGTTGTTGGTCCAGCAGCTGTTGTTTGTGCTGTTGTTGTAAATCGTTTTGCTGTTGCAGCTGCTGTTGTAATGCGCTGTGTTGTTGTTCGCTCTGACGCAGCTCCTGTGAACTTTGGATAAGCGCCTGGGTTTTGGCGTCCAGTTGCTGGGCCAGCAGGGCATTTTGTTCAGAAAGTTGTGCCAGCTGGCTGCTGATCCCGGCCTGATTTTGCAGTGCAAGCAGCTGTTCATCTTCCAGCAGCTGACGTTTGTGTTCGGCGTCCGCCAGTTGCTGCTGCAGCTGACTCAGCTCTTGTTGCAACAACGGCATTTGTTGTTGCAGTGGTTCTAATTCATGTTGTTGCTGCGCCAGCGTGCTGCGCAGTTGCAGTATGACGTCCTGCTGCTCACTGGATTCAGCCAGCGTTGCATCCAGTTGCTGTTGCAGCCGGATCAGTTGCTGCTCCATCGTGCTGGTCTGGGTGCTGTATTGCGCTTCACGCTGCTGACTGGCATGAAAATCGGCCGTTAACGCCTTATGTTGTTGCTGCAGCTGGTGGAAATTATCCTGCAAGGCCTGCAGTTCGTTTTGCAGATCCTGATTCAGCGTTTTGGCAAAACGGTTGGCTTGTTGTTTAAATGCTGCAACAAACTCGGCGTCAAACGCAAAATCCGGATCAATTTGTTGTTGTTGCCATTTTAAAAAATGCGGTTCGAGCGCAAGGGCGGTTTTGCCTGTGTAAGTGGCCAGTGCACTGAGCGATATCTGTTGTCCGGCACTTTGCCACTCGTCACACAATTCTTTCACTTGCAAATATTCGCTCATGAACACAAGCTCCGTATGCTGCCAGAACAGGCTGTCAGCCATATTTTTGTTGGTTTTGAAATTAACTGAAGGCGTAAAAGGCTGAGATTATTTAGTTTGGTTTTCAGTTACCTACCATATAGCTACAGCCTGCAGCAGGGCGTATTGTAACCTTCTGTTTAACTTTCGGCTACTGCTTAAATACATTTACCCCGCTTATCGGAGCACTGATTTTATGGTGAAAAAACAGGGCACAGCGCCAGCATGGCAGGCGCTGTGCTTGGGATCAAGAGTGTTTTCACAAGAAAAACAGTTAAAAGTGCCATTTCACCAGCAGGTTAACGTTGGATTCATCAGTGCGGAACGCAGGACTGTCTTTGATCCCGAATTTATTTAACCAATAGGCATATTCAACACCCAGATAAAGCGGGCTTTTTATACCGAGCATTGGGTGTAATGCCCATTTGAGCTGTGAGGTAAAGTTCATATGGGCGGATTGATCTGAACTGGCACTTGCCCAGTCGATAAAACCGTCATACAAAAATTCCTGACCAAACAGTTGAAATGGCATACCCCAGACAAAAGTGGCCTGCCAGCTGTCGTCGACATTTTCATTTTGCCGCCGGTATAAATTCAGCTGGCTGTGTTTAAACAGCGGCAATGCTAAATCGACACCAACCCCGTATAAATAATTGGTTTGTAAACTCGACATTTCAATTTGGGTGGCAACTAACACATCTTTCACAACACCAAATGCCATGTTGTTACCCGACAGTTTGCCAAGGCTAAAACGCGGTGCCCACTCGCCGTAGTTTTCTCTGTTGCCATTGTCACTGCGTAAATGGTCGAGGAACATAAAACTGTCGCCCCAGCTGGTACCGGCCACATGTTCCAGGGTGTACACTTGCCGGTCCGCATCGCCAACCCGGTAGTTGGAGCCTTTTAAATAAGTGACACTCAAATCCTGCCATAAAATATCGGCACTGGCAGCGCCGCCGAACAGCAATATTGCACTTGCAAACATCAGTTTAGAAATCTTCATCTTCTGCTCCTTAGACTTTAAATTGATTCACCAACATGCGCAGCTGCTCAGCTCTTTGTGTCAGGCTGTCAATGGCAATGATCTGCTGCTGGGCGTTGTGGTGAATATCTGCGGCGCTGCCTGCGATCAGGTGGGCTGATTCGTTAATATGTTCCACGACACTGCCTTGTTCTTCAGTGGCTGCAGCCACCTGGTGGTTGCCTCCGCTGATTTCAGAAAATTTTTGCTGGATTTGCGTTAATGACTGCACCGACAGCTGGGTGTGCTCCGTGACCTGTTCACTGCTTTGCATACCTTGTTTAATGGCTTGCAGCGATTGATTGGACGTTTGTTGCAACTGGGTGATCTGGTCGCGGATTTGTAAGGTGGAATCCTGGGTACGTTTGGCGAGGTTTCTTACTTCATCGGCAACGACGGCAAAACCACGGCCTTGTTCACCGGCGCGGGCCGCTTCAATAGCGGCATTCAGTGCCAGTAAGTTGGTTTGTTCTGAAATTGCATTGATCACTTCCACCACTGAATTGATATCAGAAGCCTGCCTGGCAAAATCGTTGATGGTGCCATCAACCATTTGCATCACTTTATTCAGTTCACCCATAGTGTCGGCGGTTTTGGCCATATAGGCACTGGTGGTGACAGTTTCCTGCACCGCAGATTCTGTGTCTGACGCTGTACGATGTGCGATGCCGGACACTTCCACAATGGTCTGGCCCATTTCGGTAATAGCGGTGGCCACCTGATCGGTTTGCGCATGCTGTGCTTCGGTGGCGCTAAAAGTGTTTCGCACTAAAGTGCCCAGCTGTTCAATATCTACTTTAATGGCGGTTTCAGCGGCTTTAATTTCGCCCACCAGCTGGCCTACTTTGCCAATAATGCCATTAAAACCTTTGGCTAAATGCCCCAATTCGTTATTGGCGCTATCATCCAGCCTTTTGCGCAAGTCACCGCCATCACCCGACATCGCCAGTAAATCATCGCCGACGCGGCGGATGCTTTTACTCAGCGCATTGCCAAATACCACGGTGAGCGCAATAAAAATGGCGGCAATCACAACGCTGACGGCAACGGCAATGGCAGTGACTTCATCAATGGCTGCTGTGATTTGTTCAGTAGGCATCAGTGCAACGGCAGTGAGGCCGGTATCCCGCACATCCTGAATACCGTAATAGAAGGATTCACCGGCAAGTTCCAGATTGCCAAAACGAAAGCCGGTATTGCCGTTATTGGTCAGAGTGGAAAACGCGCTGTAGCTGCCGGCTTCTTTAATATTTTTGCCAATCAGGCTTTTATCTCTGTGCGCTAGCACCAAACCTTTGTTGTTAACCAAAAACAGCGAGCCCTGTTCACCCAGTTTATAACTGCTGACTAAATCTGATATTTTTGAAATATCGTAGCCAAGGCCAGCCACACCTGCTCTGTTGCCATCAACATTAACAACCACATTCACGAATAAGGTCAGAGCACCGGTTTTTTCATTGGGATCTATCGCCAGCTCACGTGTAGCTGAGCTTTGCAAAAAGTTAAAAAACCAGCTGTCGCGGGATTCGGAGGCGGAGACTGTTTTAAATACCCCTTCTTCGGTGTAATAGGTTTTGCTGGCATCCGACACCCAGAATATGGTTGAGGCACCGGAATTTTGTTGTAACTGTTTAAAATAACTCAATACCTGCGTGTGGTTGGCCGCAGTGGTTTCGCCACTTCGCATCCAGTCATGCAATAAAGCGTTGTCGGCGAACGCTTCCGACAGCAGGATAGGGCGCATGATCTCTCCGCGGATCTGTTCGCTGATCCGGCCCACACTATTGGGTAAATATTCCCGTTCGGTCTGACTGTAATAAAGACTGGAGAACTGGCTGGTGTTGATCCATGCCGTCACTAAAGTGATCAATAACAAAGAGACAAACATAAAACCGATAAAAATGGTTTTTATGGGGTACTTATTCATTGGGAAACTCCGGTTGTGGTGTTATTGGGGCCACTCGCAAATTGCTATACATGCACAACAGTCATTTTCGCAGAACCCAACAATTGTTTGTTACCATTTTGAGTGTAACTTGTTGAAATAACGCCTGGTTTTCCCTAACGAGCGGTACTTCTTCAGTCTATGTTGTATTTGCAAAATAACAAGCTGAGTTCTGACTGCTCCGACATCTGAACAAAAATCAATCAGTTAGCCATTGTTCGCTGATTGCAGCCGGTTGCAATGCGCTGAAATAAGCCGTGTTAAAGCAGATCGGACGCCGCCAGGCGGGCTTGAAAGGTTAGTAATTCAATGAATACTTGAGTATAATGCTCGGCTATTTTTGCCCCCTAGTGCTGGCAATCACCCATAGAGTACCTAAGTTATGTCGACAACAGCTCCAGCCTCCCGTAAATCAGCCCCAGTCGCCCGTATGGCGGCAGAACGCGGTTTATTCTCTTACCCAAAATATTGGGCAGAGTCTTTTGGTACGGCGCCGTTTTTACCGATGTCGCGTCAGGAAATGAAAAAACTGGGCTGGGACAGCTGCGACATTATTCTGGTGGTGGGGGACGCTTATGTCGATCATCCCAGCTTTGGTATGGCGGTGGTGGGTCGCATGCTGGAAAGTCAGGGTTTTAGGGTCGGCATCATTGCCCAGCCAGACTGGAACAGCAAAGACGCATTTATGGCGCTGGGTAAACCCAACCTGTTTTTTGGGGTGTCGGCCGGCAATATGGATTCGATGATCAACCGCTACACCGCCGATAAAAAACTGCGCCACGACGATGCCTATACGCCAGGTGATGAAGGCGGCAAACGCCCAGACCGTGCTGTGATTGTGTATTCACAACGTTGTAAAGAAGCTTATAAAGATGTGCCGGTGGTGATAGGTGGTATTGAAGCCAGTTTACGCCGTATTGCCCATTACGATTATTGGCAGGAAAAAGTCCGCCGCTCCATTTTGTTTGATGCCAAAGCTGAAATTCTGATTTACGGCAACGCCGAACGGCCTTTGGTGGAAGTGGCGCACCGTATCGCCGCCGGCGAAACTTTTGAAACTATGAAAGATATCCGCGGCACCGCAGTGATTTTAAAAGATGCGTTGCCGGGCTGGCGTGGTGTGGACTCCACCGCCATCGATAAAGTCGGCAAAATTGATCCTATTCCAAACCCTTATGGCGCTGATGATGTCGGTTGTGGCACTTTTTCCGAGTTTGCCAAAGAAGGTATTGATTTAACCAAACCACAAATTGTTGAAGCCAAACCTGTGATGGTGCAACCAGCCAAACCTAAGCCCTGGGAGCAAACTTATGTGAAGCTGCCGGCTTTTGAGCAGGTCAGCGTCAATAAACCTTTATATGCCCACGCTTCGCGTATTTTGCACCAGGAAACCAACCCGGGTTGTGCCCGCGCGATTTTGCAGCGCCATGGCGATAGGCATATCTGGGTGAACCCGCCGGCATTTCCGCTGACGACTGAAGAAATGGACGGTGTCTTTGGTTTGCCTTATCAGCGCGTGCCGCACCCTGTGTATGGCAAAGCTAAAATTCCGGCTTATGAGATGATCAAAACCTCGGTCAATATTATGCGTGGCTGTTTTGGCGGTTGTTCATTCTGTTCTATTACCGAACACGAAGGCCGTATTATTCAAAGCCGCTCGCAGGAATCGATTCTGAAAGAAATTGAACAGATCCGCGATAAAGTGCCAGGTTTCACTGGCGTGATTTCGGATTTGGGCGGCCCAACTGCCAATATGTACAAACTGCGGTGTAAAAACCCGAAAGCTGAACAAACCTGTCGCCGGCCTTCTTGTGTGTACCCAACCATTTGTGAGCATATGGACACAGATCAAAGCCCGACTGTGGAATTGTACCGGGCAGCCCGCAAAACCACCGGCATTAAAAAAGTGCTGGTGGCCTCTGGTGTGCGTTACGACTTAGCGGTGGAAGATCCGAATTATGTGCGCGAGTTAGTGCAGCACCATGTAGGCGGTTATTTAAAAATTGCCCCTGAGCATACCGAAAGCGGGCCATTGTCGAAGATGATGAAACCTGGCATGGGTGCTTATGACAAATTTAAAGCCATGTTCGACAAATACAGTAAAGAAGCCGGCAAAGAGCAGTATTTAATTCCGTATTTTATTTCGGCGCACCCGGGCACCACAGATTTAGATATGGTGAATCTGGCGTTATGGCTGAAAGAGCGTGATTTCCGGCTGGATCAGGTGCAAAACTTCTACCCAAGCCCAATGGCCAATGCCACCACTATTTATCACACTGAGCTGAATTCACTGAAAAACCTCAAAGGTAACAGTGAAAAAGTGCCGGTGGCCAAAGGCGAACGTCAGCGCCGGTTGCATAAAGCCTTGTTGCGTTATCATGACCCCAAAGGCTGGCCAATGATCCGCGAAGCTTTGCGCAACATGGGGCTTAGCAAACTGATTGGTAAAGGCAAAACCTGTTTAGTGCCGGAAGAAAGCCGCGACGAGCTGAAATTTAAGCCAAAAGGTGCGGGTCAGGTGGCAGTGACCAAACACACGGGCGTCAATCCGGTAAAAGCCGCTTTAATTAAAAAGCAGCAACAAACTGGTAAATCATCAGGGCACGCTGCTTTTAAAAAGAATAAAGGTTCGTAGTTCCAGACTGACGCTGTTATGAGACTGACAGCATCATTTGTACAGCAAAAGCCGGTTGCTTCAGCACCGGCTTTTTTGTTGCTGTTTATTGGTGCGGGTCTTTTTTTGCAGTGCCGGCGCTTGCCCAAACCGCAGCTTGCTTAAATCGGTAAAAGCCGGTTAGTCTGGTTTATCGCAAACAAAGGAGCTGCGCCGCTATGCAACATCAGCAAAGTAAGCAAAATCAGCAACCTGAGCAAAAAACACAACATCTGGTGATCACCGGTGGTAATAAAGGTATTGGTCTGGCTTTAGTGCAATATTATCTGGCCCAGGGGCAGCAAGTCAGTGTCATTTGCCGCCATTCCTCGCCTGAGCTGGCGGCACTGAATGCCAGAGTGTACTCCGGGGTTGATTTAGCCGATCCATTGCAGGTGCAGGCGGTGGCGGCGGAATTTGCACCAGCCTCTGTTGATGTGCTGATCAACAACGCCGGTATTTTTCATCAGGAAAGTCTGCAGGATTTTTCGCCAGAGCGGGTGATGGCACAGTTTCAGGTGAATGCACTGGCGCCTTTGCTGTTATCGCAATCCATGCAGCCTTGCTTTAAAGCTGGCAGTAAAATTGCCATGATCACCAGCCGCATGGGTTCAATCAGCGACAATAGCTCAGGCGGTTATTATGGGTACCGTATGGCCAAAGCTGCGCTGAATGCAGGCGCAGTGTCCCTTGCCAAAGATTTAAAGCCTAAACAAATTGCGGTAGGAATTTATCATCCGGGTTTTGTACAAACTCAGATGGTCGGTTTTGCCGGCGATATTTCGCCAGAACAGGCGGCAGCACTGCTGGCCGCGCGCATCAGCGAACTTGGTTTACACAACTCCGGTGTTTTTTATCATAGTAATGGCACTGAGTTAGCCTGGTAACACAGGCTCATCAAAGCCGGCCGGTACTTGGGGCATCACAACTGCTGTGGTAGCATAACGGCCCTTTTGGTGCAGAACAGACAAAATAATTGATGTGGTTCGTGAAAATCCAATCTGCTTTATTGCCGCTGTGGCGGGCAAAATATACGCAGCCCGTGCTTGCCACCCTGAGTGGTGTGTTGTTGTATCTGTGGTTGCCGCTGTTTAAAGCGCCGGACTGGCTGGTGCAACTCAATAGCCTGAGTCCCGAAGCGCAACAGCAGCAACTCAAACCCCTGAACAGCTTCTACAAAAAGTATGGTGACACTGCTTTTCCAGCGCTGCACGCCCAGCTGGAGTTAGATAAGCTACGCCGTTATGAACAACAACTGATTGATGACAATAAAAATTTTGACGATCAGGACAGAGACGAACTTTGGGCGGAAGCCACAGAGTTTATGATTGCCCACCTGACGCAGAATGTCGCCAACAACCAACTGCGACTGCTCGACAGCGAATGCCGTAATAATTTATGCCGTATGGTGTTGGAAGCGCCCAAAGGTCTAACCCCAGAGTACAGAGCACTGGTGCTGAAACTGGCGGGCAGTTTAAAAACCGGCGATCTGGAGTTTGCGCAGTTAACCGAAGGCAATAAAAGGATCATGCTGGAACTTAAATCTGATAAACGGCTGAAATACGGCTATTTTGCGACCAGGAAGTTAAATCCGCCTGAAAAGGCACAGTGGCAGGCACAGATAAAAACATGGTTACAATAAATAAAACGGCAATGCAGCCTTATCTGCAAAAAGCCATGCTGTTATGGCGCTCTGCGGCAACATTGCTGCTGTCAGTGGTAACACAATTTATGGCCTGGCTGAAAAAGCCGGATGTACAGCGGGCGGCGCTTCGCAATATTGCATTGATGATTGGCGGTTATCTGCTGATGTTATGCATGTTTTTCTTCTATCGCCTGAGCCTGAACAGGCCTGACATTTTGCCGGCACCTGTGGCACAACAGCTTCAGCAGCAGGATGTCAGCCTTGATGCGCTGAATGAAGCCGTCACCCGACTTGAAAAGAAAAAGGCGTTGGCCAAACTCTGAAACTTTTTATGCTGCTGCCAGCACTGCGGGCAGCAGCATATCTGCCAACTGCCACCTTAAGCGAAGGCGATGTTGCTAAACGCCTTTAGCCATAACGCAACGACAACATACTTAAACTGCCATATACCAACTCGTCATTAAAGATGGTCAGAGCGTCATCTGGCGAACTTGCGCCCAGCACGTATAACAGCGGCAAATAATGATCAGGGTGGGGCACCGCCAGCAAGGCGTCTTTACTCAGCGTCTGATAATCACAAAGTGCGGCAAAATCCCGCTGCGCTATGGCTGTTTTGACCTTACTGGCGAAGTCGGTGGCCCAGGCCGGTTGTTGCAGATTGCGCCAATCGAGCAGGCGCAAATTGTGCACTATATTGCCCGAGCCAATAATCAACACCCCTTGCTGACGAAGCCCGGCAAGCTTTTGGCCAAGGGCCAGATGCCACTCTGGGGGCTTACTGCCATCCAGCGACAGTTGCAGCAGTGGAACATCAGCCTCTTTAAAAGCGTGCGCCAATACCGACCAGCTGCCGTGATCATAACCCCAGCTCTGGTCTAGTTCAGCTTGAATGGGCAATAACAACTGTTGAATATGCCCGGCAAGCTGTGGCGCGCCTTTGGCCGGATAGTCAAACGCAAACAGCTCAGGTGGAAAACCGCCAAAATCATGCAAAGTCGGCGGCTGAAGCTGCCCGGTAATTTTCAGGCCCAGGCCATACCAATGCGCCGAAATAAACAAAATGGCTTTTGGTTTCCGCGGCCCCGTTAAGTCAGCCAATTGCTGTTGCCAGCTTTGGGTAAAGTGATTCTGCTCTATAGCATTCATGGGGCTGCGATGGCCGAAAAAAATGACAGGTTGAGATGATTGGGTCATGAAAACTCCGGAACCAACAAAGGTTGTTGTTGAAGTCCGCAGTGTAAAAGTTAAATAGCCGAACGAATATCGCTAAATATGGCAATGATTGTTCGATTTTATGCAGCTTTGTGTCTTTTCAACATTGTAGCTTAGCTGTGCGCTATATCCGGATAAAGCACCACCTGATCGCGGCCATTCTTTTTGCCAAAATACAAAGCTTTATCGGCTTTTTGTTGCCAATACGACAAGTCGTTGTGCGCTTCATTCAGCTCCACGACACCAAAGGTGGCGGTGACACTGAGATGTTGTTGCTGATAATCCACCTGCAGATGCTGCAACGCCAGTCGCAGGGTTTCGCAGATAATTTGCGCCCCGGCAATGGCGGTGTCGGGCAATAATAAAATAAATTCTTCCCCGCCATAACGCGCCAGCACGTCCTGTTGCCGCAATCGTTGTTGCAGTTGTTCCGCCACTCTTCGCAGCATTAAGTCGCCGGCATCATGGCCAAAGTTGTCGTTGATCTGTTTAAAAAAGTCGATATCTATCAGCACCAGACACACAGGTGCATTGGCTCTTTGACTGTGGTGCAATACCGTCTGATATTGTTCATGAAACGCCAGCCGGTTGGGTAAGCGGGTCAGATAATCGGTTCTGGCCTGGCTGGCGAGTTGTTTATTGGCGCTGGCTAAATCTGCCGTGCGCTTGGCCACCAGCTGATTCAGTTTATGTGCTTTGCGGCCAAGCTGATTGAGCCTGAACCTGACCAAAGTTGCCGTAACCACCAACAGGAACAGCGCAGCAAACAACCACAACAGCTTGTATTGCCACCAATGCCGCTCCACTTCAAACATCACTCGAAGCGGCGCTGTGCTTTGGCGGCTGCCGGTGACTTCCACTTCGAGACTGTAATGACCAGGCGCCAGATTACTAAAACTTACCCTGTGCTGATGGCCGTTGTGTTGCCAGTTATCGTCAAGCCCCAACAGCCGGTATCGGTACTGATGATGCTGGTATTGCTGGAAATCGAGCAGGCTAAACTGAAACTGCAGTTGTTTAGTGCCGGCCGGAACTCGCAAAGGCCGCACTTCGTTGTTGTGCACCTGCCACAGGGTTTGTTGATCAATTTGCACCTTGCTGAGCACCAGCGGTGCGGTGCTGCTCTGGCCTGTGAGTTTGCGCGGCTGAAAACTGAGCACGCCCTGACCACTGCCGAGGTAAAAGCGGCCATTGGCATCCGGACTTAACGCCCGTTGTTCCAATAACAGTGGGGCTATGCCATCTAAATCTGTGTAACTGCGCACTTTACCGGTATCGGGGTTCAGTTCGGCCAGGCCACGGCGGGTGACCAGCCACAGCGGTTGTCCGGGCTGAGCCGCAATCGCAATAACGCGGGGGTCGGGTAAACCTGCGGCTGTACCAAATTGTTGTAACTGGTTAGTGACTAAATCAAGCCGCAACAACCCCACATCGCTGCAAAGCCAGGCCTGGTTGGCACTCATCGACCAGACACAAGGCAAATAAGGGCTGGGCAATCTTGGCACAGAGTCGGCGGCTGTTGAAAAATGCCGGATAGAATCATCACGCAAATCAAGACGATACAAACCATTGTTGGTGCTGGTCAGCCAAAGTACATCATCACCGCCGGCGGCTATCTGCAAGATAGCGTTCCCAATGCCGGTGGCAACTTTATAATGTTGGGCTGGCAGCGCCGGCTCATCAGGCGACCAGCGCAGCAAACCTTGTTCCCACAACGCCAGAGTCATTTTCCCATCCGTGTGAAAATTCAAGGCCATAATGCTGCGTTGTTGCAGTTGTGGATGCGCGGCAAAAGGCGTTTCGTCAGGCACAAAACCTTTTTTACCTTCCAGGCGGAATAAACCTTTGTCGGTGCCGGCCCAGACTTTCCCTGTGCTATCGACGGCCAGACCCTGCACCAGTTTTACCTGTGATTTGGCAGGAAAGGGGTGTTTTTGCCATTGTTGCTGCTCGGTCTGAAAACTGACGACTTCGTGTTCGAGTCCGAGCCATAAAGTGCCCTGATGATAAAGCTGGCTGGCGATACGGTGTTGGCCTGGGGCAAACCAGTTATGACCCTGGCTGTCCAGCAGCAGGCTGAACTTGCGGGGAGCCAGTTGCACGTTATACACACCGCGGTTGCGGCTAGACACCCAAATCAGGCCATTGTGGTCCTGCAGCATGTCGCGTACATCCAGCGCATCCATCAACTTATCGATCTGCTGGCGATAGCTAAAGGGTGCTTTTAATTGATACAAACCGTTGCCGCTGCCAATCAGAATTGACGCATCCTGCAGCTGGTTGAGTTTGTGAATACGCGCCAGCGCCAGCTGTGGTGCTTTCAGCGGCCTGATGTGCTGCTTTTTTAGATCCAGCAAAAATAAACCTTCGCTGGTGGCAAACCAGACTGCGTCCTGTACCGGCAATACGGTTCTGACTTCGGTGGTTCTGGGGTTGGTGTCAAGCGGCAACATCGCGGCGGATGACCACAATTTTATTTCAGTTAAATCCTGATTTAATTGAAATAAACCTTCCGAAGTGGCAAACCATAAACTGCCGTCCAGCCCCTGACTGATTTGCCAGAAACGCACTGTAGATAAACGCCGGTGAATATCAGGACGCAGTTGCTGTGCCTGATCCTGACTGTCGAGGTAATACAGGCCTGCAGTTGAACCCACCCAGAGCCGGTGCTGGCGATCGGCAAATAGCGCCTGAATTTGTTGGGTATTGCCGCTGGGTTGGTGAAGTGTTGTATTCAACATCTGAGACCTGGTTGGATAGCCAGTCTCAGACCCGGCTTGAGACCCGCTCTGAAAGCCAGGCACTGGCAACTGCGGTTTTACTGCCGGCCAGCGGCTAAAATGTTGGCGGTCGGCCGACCACATCCCCAGGCCCTGGCCCCAGCTCCCCACCCAAACTCTGTTATGACGGTCCACCTGCAAGGCACTGACACTAATGCTGTGGTGCGTCATCGGTGCAGGCCCCTGAGCAAAAGCAAATTCATTCAGCTGATAACCATCAAAACGTTGCAGGCCATCCAGTTGATTGGCCATCCAGATAAAACCTTGCCGGTCTTGGGTCAGGGCAAAACTGGTGACAGGTGCATTGATAAAATCATCGGCCAGTGAATGGTAACGCAGCGCCTGATGGTCAGCTTTGACGGAAAAAACGGCACACAACAACAGGCCACAGCACAGCAGGGGGAGCCTCGACAGATCCTGAAGAAAGAAGCGACAAAACTGAATCATTATCAGAGGTTTATTCTGTATGGACATAGCTGAATTATGTCAGTAATTCGCGGTGACAACCTAGTGACGCTGAAAGTATTTTTTAAAAGGTGCAAGGCGCCGTCGCGATAGCAGGATTTTTAATCAGGTGAAGGAAGACGTGAAAGTGGTGCGTAAACAAGCTGATGGCGCAACCTGAACCTGAACCTGCACAGTCCGGAGCCTGGCCATCAGCTTGGGTAAAGGTCGCAACAACAGTGCTGTTGCGACCTGCAAACTCAGCGTTTGGCCTCAAAATAAAAGGCTTTACGTTTTTCTTGTTTACCGTTCAGTTCATTCATGCTGGAGGCATCAAATAACCGGCCATTCACCATGGTCAGCTCCACTTTATCGCTGTCCTGAATGTTCTGCAGTGGGTTGCCGTTGATGACGATTAAATCAGCCAGTTTGCCGGTTTTAATAGACCCCAGTTGATGGTCCATCCCAAAGGTTTTCGCCGGGTTTATCGTGGCGGTTTTTAATGCCTGCAGCGGGCTCATGCCGCCCTGGGCAAACATCCATATTTCCCAGTGTGCACCTAAACTTTCCCGCTGACCGTGGGCGCCAATATTGGTCAGCACCCCTAAGTCATTGAGCTCTTTGGCCGATTTGGCAATGCTAAAGTGGTTGTAGTGATGCAGTGGTGCAGTAGGGCGGCGCATACTGCGTGGGCGCAGTTCATCCATCGGCACATACTGGCTTAAGCGCGGGTGCTTCCACACTTCGGTTTTATCGTACCAGTAGTTTTCACCCCAGATACCACCATAAGCCACCACTAAGGTTGGCGTATATGCGGTTTCGCTTTGCTGCCACAGCTGCTTCACGTCGTCATAAAGTTTGGCGGCTGGCAGGCTGTGCTCCAGTGTGGTGTGGCCATCCACCACCATACTCAGGTTATGCTGCAGTAATGAACCACCTTCCGGCACCACCATCATCTCCAGCTCGCGGGCGGCCTGAATAACTTGCTGGCGCTGCTCACGGCGTGGCTGGTTGTAACTCTTGACCGAAAAAGCACCGACTTTTTTCAGCCTTTCTAAATGAAATTTAGCGTCATCGAGGCTATCGATATGCGAGGTGTAACCCGCGCCATAAGCGCCATATAAAATAGTGCCGGTGGAAAAAATCCGCGGGCCAACAATTGCGCCGGTTTTTTGCAGTTCACTGGCGGTAAAAATTTCCTGGGTGTCATTGGATGGGTCGTGAATAGTGGTCACACCCAAAGCCAGGCTGGCGTAGTTGGCGTAGTTTTGCTGCGGAATAATTTGATTCACACCCTGACTGCCGTGGGCGTGGGCGTCAAATAAACCCGGCATAATAGTTTTGCCGCTAATGTCGATGACTTTGGCATTGGCCGGGATCTTCACCTCATCTTTACTGCCGACCGCTTTGATCAGGTTATTTTCCACCAGCACCACACCGTTTTGAATCACGCTGCTGTTATCGTCGCCTTCCATGGTGATCACCTGACCACCGACAAAAGCAGTCACGCCCTCTGGGATATAAGCTTTTGTTTTAAAACTAATATTCTGGCCGTTTTTGACGGCAAAGTCTTTTTTGTCGCTTTGGTCAAACTGCAGGTCAAAAATGGATGCAACATCAGCATGATAAAGCTCAGGGCCTAAATTCCAGTACAGCTGCTGGCTGTTGCCACTCCAGCTGATGTTTTCACCGGCGCGCACCGACAGTTGTTTCACCGGGAACTGTGTATCGCTGCCGCTTAAATCCATCGCCATGCCGCGTTCGGCAAAAGGTGTCACATAGACTTTAAAACGGTCGGCAAAAGCCACCAGCTTGCCGTTTGGCGATACTTTAAATTCGGTGCCGTATTTGGCTTTATATAAAGTGCGGCTTTGCTGGGTTTTTAAATCGATGCTGAGCAGTGTGGGTTCATCACCATAATCCATGGCAAAAACCCTGTCGTTCCGGTCGCTAAAATGCGGCGCAAAACCTGTGCGGCTAATCAGCTCCGGCTCGCCGCCTGCTAAGCTCACCTGATATAAACCTGTGTTTAAAGACCACTTTTTATCGAGCAAATTGCCGGCACCGGCTTTACGGAACACCAGCGTTTTACCATCCGGGCTAAAGGTGGGCTCGACATATTTGCCTGGGTTTTTCAGCACATCTGTGTTTTGATTGGTAACCAAATCCAGCACTTTGAGCATACCCTGTTGTTCGTCATGCCAGCTGACATAGACCAGCTTTTTACCATCACGGGAGAACTGCGGATAAAACTCAAAATGGCTTTGCTGGCTGGTCAGGCGTTTTGGCGTGCCACCTTTGGCACTGACGCTGTATAAATGACCAAGCGCCGAATATACAATGGTCTGGCCATCCGGTGATGCCTGTACAAAACGCAGCATTTTGACGTCGACATCTTTTGCGTTCAGGTTTTGTTTCATCCGAACCGCAGTTTGAATTTGCTTTTTGGTATTGATTTGAAAAGCAATATCGCTGACTTCATTGCTTTTCAGGGCGAGCTTGTTAATTTTACCACCGGCCCAAAACACAATATGTTGGTTATCCGGTGTAAAGCTGATGCTTGGGTACACGCCATGAATGGCCCAGGTTTCCTGCATGTCGCGGTCAAGCTGGTCGTACAGCTTTTTGTGTTCACCGGTTTCTAAATCATATAAAAACAGGCTGGTCTGAAAATCAACGCGGCGGATATACGCCAGTTTTTTGCCATCGGGCGATGGGGTAGGCCGCACCGCACCACCGGCACCTTCGAGCAATATGTCTATTTTGCCGGTTTCGCGCTCAAATCTTTTAATCACATAAATACCCTGCTCAGAGTCTTTGCTGTAATGGAAGGTTTTGCCTGGCGTGTCGTCTTGCGAAAAATAAATGTATTTACCGTCCGGTGAAAAAGCCGGTTCACCTAAGTCTTTTTCATCATTGGCTTTAGCCGTTAACATCACGCCTGTGCCACCGGTTTTATGGTATTGCCACACTTCACCGGCGCCCAAAGAGCGGGTATTGGTAAAGTGTTTACGCGCCACAATAAATTCACCGTCCGGGCTCCAGTCAGGGCTGTTGAGTAAACGGAAGGTTTCGTTGGTGACCGCTTTGGCGTCAGAGCCGTCGGCTTTCATCACCCAGATGTTGTCGCCACCGCCTTCGTCACTGGTGTACGCAATATAACGGCCATCCGGGCTAAATTTTGGCTGCATCTGCCAGCCGATATCTTTGGTGAGCTGTTTGGGTTTGCCGCCGGAGATCGGCATGCTGTAAATGTCCCCCAATAAATCAAAGACAATAGTTTTGCCATCCGGGCTGACATCCAGGTTCATCCAGGTGCCTGAGCTGACGTTAATATCGATGCTTTTAAACTCGCCCTGGGGTTTGTTCACATCCCATTTGTTTTTGTCGTCGCTGGCTTGTGCTGTGGCAACAGAAAGGGCGAGAGCCAGCAGGCTCAGCTGCAATGGATGGCGTTTTTGCATTGTTGTTCCTTAAAAAGGCAGTTGATTTGAGTGCTGTTGATTTGTTGTACTTTTTGCCTGTAAGCGGCAATTTTATTACGGTTAACTTGCCACAGTTCAGGTCTGGCGATAAGTGCTTTTTTAGCCACCTGCGTTGATGTGCCATTGGTTGCCGATAAAGCGCTTAAGGCGGCGTGGCTTTTACGGCATAATTGCTTTTTTTGCTTGCCGGAGTCTGTGATGGATTCACCTTGTATTGCCAGTTGTAAACTCAACGCCGATAAAATCTGCGTCGGTTGCTATCGTCATATTGAAGAAATTGTCGACTGGAATAAACGCTCTGACGCTGAGCACGCTGTTATTTATCAAAAACTGGCCGAGCGTAAGTTACAGCTTGCGGGCACTCCTGCTGATACCACCAGCGCGATAACTCAGGCGGAATGGCAACAGGCCAAAGCGGCCATCGCGCTGAAAAAACAAAGCCAGCTGAGCTAGTGCTTCTGCGCAAAATGTAACGGCAAGGTTTTGACCAAAATTTGCGCCCAAACAAAGATCAGGCAATAAAACACTGTTTTACCTGAAAATATTGCCGGAAAATTTGCTAAATTAGCCTCAGATATCTTCTTTTCGCGACAAGCCGACTGATCCCTGATTTATATTCAAGCGGTGGCAGGGTTCGAGACCTGGCAGAAAAACACAAGGAAAATTATGATTTTAGAAGCGGTCTGGATAGGTTTTGCCTTTAGCCTTGGCATGCTGGTGCGTTTAATTGGTTTGCCGCCATTGGTGGGGTATCTGGCAGCCGGTTTTATGATCACTTTAAGTGCGCCACAACTCGATTTTCCGGTTGGCAAACCCATTATTGACCACGTTTCTCACCTGGGCGTGTTGCTGCTGCTTTTTACCGTGGGGTTAAAACTCAATATCCGCAGTCTGGGTAAACCCGAAGTGCTCGGCGGCTCGCTGCTGCATTTTGTGATGAGCGCTTTGTTGTACGCGCCGGTGATTTATCTCGCTTTTGAACCCAACTGGTATCACGCCCTGATGCTGGGTGCTGCTTTGGCCTTTTCCAGCACCGTGCTTGCAGCCAAGGTACTGGAAGGTAAAAGGGAAATACGGGCTTTTCACGGCCGGGTGGCTGTGGGTATTTTAATTATGCAGGACTTATTCGCCATGGCGCTGATGAGTTTTTCGCAAGGAGTCACGCCATCACCCTGGGCGCTGTTAGTATTTGCTTTGCCTCTGTTACGCCCTTTGTTATTCAGGCTTTTAAACCTGACCGGTCATGACGACTTACAAATTTTATTTGGTGTCTTACTGGCGGTGGTGCTGGGGGGCGGTGGTTTCCATTTGGTTGGTTTAAGTTCAGAGCTAGGTGCTTTGGTGTTTGGCGCTTTATTGGCAAGCCATCCAAGGGCAGGGGAACTGTCTAAAACCTTGTGGGGTTTAAAAGAATTTTTCCTGGTCGGTTTTTTCCTGAATATTGGTTTAGGTGGTTTACCCGATCAACAAGCCTGGATTTTTGCCGCTTTAATGACCTTGTTATTGCCGCTTAAAGGCGCTTTGTTTTTTGCGTTACTAATTGCCTTTAAACTGCGCGCCCGCAGCGCCTTTTTATCCGGGCTGACGCTTGCCAACTACAGTGAGTTTGCATTGATAGTGGCAAGTGTCGCCATGCCACAGTTTTTAATACCGCTGGCGCTGACTGTGGCACTTTCTTTTGTGGTTTCAGCGCCGCTGAACCGTTTTGCTCACCCACTGTATGAAAAGCTGGCTGGCCGGCTCATTCCGTTTGAGCGCAATATTCATCACCCCGACGAACAGCCGGTGTCGCTCGGAGATGCCCAGGTATTGATCATGGGTATGGGCCGCACCGGCACTGCCGCTTATGACTATTTACAACATAAAACCCATTTAGCGGCACTGGATTCCGACCCGGCGCGGGTGCGGTTACATCAGGAAAAAGGCAATAATGTGTTTTTTGCCGACGCCGAAGATCAGATTTTCTGGCATGGCCTAGATATCAGTAAGTTACAGGCAGTGCTGCTATGCATGAGCGACTTAGAAGCAAAAATTATTGCCGCCCGCAAGCTGCGTGACGCCGGTTTTACTGGTCTGATAGTCTCGCACAGCATGCACCACGATGAAGCCAAAGCCATTATTGCCGCCGGCGCCGACCATACCTACCTTACGATGTCGGAAGCAGGTTTAGGTTTAGCCGAAAGGGTCAGGCAGCATATCGCCATTTAAACAATGCCTGATATTGCACAATGCATGAAAACGGTATCTGAAAGCAAAAAACCGGCATAAAGCCGGTTTTTTAAATTGTTGAGGTTAAACGGGTTGTGCCGTTTGTTGAACGACCAGCTTAACTATCCTGACGTTGTAAAAAAGATTTTATTTCGTCTTTGGCGTGCAGAATATGGTCGCGCAGTTCGTTGCAGGCAGCTTCAATTTTGCCGGCTGCACATAAATCCAGCAATTTACGGTGTTCGCTGCTGGCTTTTTCAATACCACCGGCCAGTTGCAAATGCATACGAATATAACGGTCGGCGTTTTTATTCAGGTTATTCACCATATCGTGGCTTTGTGGCCGGTGTGCCACATAAAGACAATTGTGAAATTCGGTATTGAGTTCAGCCCAGCGGTCTGCAGCGTCGGGGCTTTGCAGCGCGTCATCCAGCCGCAACAAAGTCTGGCGGGCTGTTGCCAGATGTTCGTCGGTGAGCAGTGGAATAGAACGGGCTAATAAATCACATTCCAGCAGGGCTCTAAGCTCAAATAATTCGTCAATTAACTCAGGGCTGATTTGGGTGGCCGTTGCGCCTTTATGCGGCTCGAACTTCACCAGACCTTCGGCTTCTAGTTGTAACAAAGCTTCGCGGATCGGAATACGGCTGACGTTTAACTGTTCGGCCAATGCCGCCTGACGCAGTGGCTCTCCGGCTTTGATCTGACCGGATAAGATCTGGGCGCGGATCGCTTCTACAACAACTTGAGTTCTGGTTTTAAATTCGAGGGCCATAGCAAACTTGGTTGATAAATCATGGAACTAGTTTACTGACAACCAAAAAAAAGGCCAGCAACAGCTGACCTTTTGTTAAAAAAACACCAGCAAGTGGTGGTTTTTTCTGCAGTTTTACCGTTAGTTTGGTGCCGGAAAATTCTGCCGGCATAAAGGCCGTAAAAAACGCTGCATTGCCGCCAGACCCACAGAGGTGCTGCGCACATCGCTGGACGACGGAAATGGCCCGCCATGTTGCATACTGGCGCACACTTCCACCCCTGTTGGCATTTGCGCAAGGATAATGCGACCAACCTGATATTCCAGCTGAGTCAGCAGCGCCTGATGCACCGGCAGGTTATGCTGATAACCATGCACTGTTGCAGCCAGCTGGCCCGGTAATTTTTCAATAAATGCCGCAAGCTCCGTTAGGCTGTGATAACGCACCACCAAAGCGCTGGGGCCAAAAATCTCATGCCAGAGTGCAGGTGTAGCCAAAAGTTCGTTCAGGCTGCAGCTAAAGAGCACAGCGCTGGCTTGTTTATCCGCCTTTAAACCTGTTGCCAGGGTTTTTACCTGCAAAGCACGCTCTGCGGTTTGTGCCTGATAGCTTTTATAAATACCTGGGTGCAACAAAGTCTGTGGCTGTACTTGCTGCATGGCGCTGATGGCGCTGTCGAGTAACAGTTCCGCAGCTGCAGTGTGCGGCAATAACCACAAACCGGGTTTAGTGCAGAGCTGGCCACCGGAGCCGGTGGTAGACGCTACCAGTTGCTGCGCCAGTTCAGTGGCGCTACTAAGCGGCAGTTCCGGCAACATCAGCTGCGGGTTTAAGCTGCCAAGCTCGGCGTAACATGGAATAGGCTCAGGTCGTTGATTGATGGAGTCTTTGAGCGCCATCCCTACGCGAAAAGAGCCGGTAAAAGCCATGGCTTTGATACGCGGATGTTTCACCAGCTGATGGCTGATATCGTAATTTTTTGCTTGCACCAGGCTGAGCACCGCCTTGGGCATTTCACAGAGTTCAATGGCATGCACCAAGGCCTGCATCACTCTGTCGCTGGTGGCCGGGTGTGCACTATGGGCTTTGACGACGACGGTGCAACCCGCAGCCAGCGCAGCAGCTGTGTCGCCACCGGCCACACTAAAA
>JAYRUI010000006.1:0-20231 GCA_041919175.1 Rheinheimera sp.
CAGTGCTGTTAAAACAATAGGCCGGGCCCGCACAGCTGAAGCGTGGATCACCGCGGTTTCAAGCGCGATCCCTTGTGACAGTTGCTGCTGAATGTAATCGACCAGCAAAATAGAGTTGCGCACTATGATGCCGGCGAGCGCTATCATGCCAATCATCGACGTTGCAGTGAACTGGGTGTTTAACAACCAATGTCCCGGCATAATACCAATCAGCGTCAGCGGTATAGGCGCCATAATAATCAGCGGCACACCATAAGATTTAAACTGCGCCACCACCAGCAGATAAATCATGATCAACCCCACGCCATAAGCAATACCCATATCACGGAAGGTTTCAAAGGTAATTTGCCATTCACCGTCCCATTTGATACTGAGTTCATCGGTAGAGTCAGGCGCACTGAACAAGTTTTGTGGCAACGGTGTTGCTGATTCATTGATCAAATCCTGAATTTCCAGCATGCCATACAGCGGGCTATCGATACCGCCGGCTAAATCGGCCGTTACAAAAACCACTGGCCTTAAGTCTTTGCGGTAAATAGTATTTTCCCTTTGCAGTTGTTGTTTATGTACCAACTCAGATAAAGGGATCAACAGCCCGGAACTGCTTTGCACCGGCAATAGCGACAAGCTCTGCCAGTCAGCAATATTGCCTTCGGCCAGTTTCAGCACCACAGGCGTAACATTATGCTGATGTTGCTGCCGTAAAAAACCGGCGTTGCCGCCTGCGGTTGCGAGCTGCACCGCCGCACTGACATCGGCCACTGAAACACCCAGCAGCGCCGCTTTTTGCTGATCAACCACCAACTGCCACAAAGTTTGTTGCGCTTCCACAGTACTGTCGATATCAACAATATGGGCCACTTCAGCAAAGGTTTTTTGTAAGGTTTTGGCTTGCGCTAACTGCAACTGGTAGTCCGGGCCATACACTTCTGCCACTAAAGGTGCCATCACCGGCGGCCCTGGTGGCACTTCCACCAGCTTGATACTGGCGCCCGTGCTTTTTTCAAGCGCGGCCAAAGCCGGACGAACCCTGAGCGCTATGGCATGGCTTTGTTCGTCGCGCTGCAGCCGGCTTTTTAAGTTCACCTGTACGTCACCCTGCCAGGCTTGCTGACGCAAATAATATTGCCGCACCAAGCCATTAAAATTAATGGGGGCGGCTGTACCGGCGTAGGTTTGCAGATGGGTAACTTCCGGTAATTGCAACAAAGCCTGACTGACCTGATTTAACACGGCCTGGGTTTGTTCCAACGTGCTGCCTTCGGCTAAATCCACCACCACCTGAAATTCGGATTTATTGTCAAAAGGCAACATTTTCAGCGCCACCTGCTGGCTGGTCACCAACAGCACCGACAAGCCAATGGCGCTGAGTAAACCAAGCAGCAATTTGATTCTGTTGTTGCGACCGACTTTTTTTGCCAGAAATGGCCGCATCAGCCGGTTAAACAGCTGCTCCAGTTTGCCGTCTGCTTCGTCATGATGTTGACCCGCCGGGCTTTTATTGCCAAACACCCGCAAAAATAACCAGGGCGTAAAAATAAAAGCCACCAGCAAACTGATGAGCATGCCCATACTGGCGTTGATCGGAATAGGGCTCATATAAGGGCCCATCAGGCCGCTGACAAATGCCATCGGCAATAAAGCCGCTATCACGGTAAAAGTTGCCAGAATTGTTGGGGCGCCCACTTCTTCCACCGCCAGCGGAATGGCTTCTGCCAGCGATTTTTTGCCCAAAAGCCAATGCCGGTGCAGGTTTTCCACCACGACGATGGCGTCGTCCACCAGAATGCCAATCGAAAAAATCAGCGCAAACAACGACACCCGATTCAGCGTAAAACCATAAGCCCATGACGCAAATAAAGTAGCAGCCAGGGTAATGACCACCGCCATACCCACCACAAAAGCTTCGCGCCAGCCCAGCGCAAAACCCACCAGCAGCACCACAGAAAGTGTGGCAAACAGCAGTTTATGAATAAGGGTATCGGCTTTGTCTTTGGCGGTATCGCCATAATTACGGCTGACACTGACTTCAATGTCATGGCCAAGGTAATGTTGTTGTAATTGCTCAAGTTTTGCCTGCAAAGCCGTGGTGACATCCACGGCATTTTTGCCCGGTTGCTTGGCAACCACCACAGTCACAGCAGGGCTTTGTTGCAGCTTGCCAGCCTCATCAAGCCGCAGATGTTGCACATAACTGACTGGCTCGCTGCTGCCAAGGCTTACATCTGCGACATCACGCAAATACACCGGCTGTTGCTGGCCGTTTTCAGCATGAACCGCCACCACCAGAGAGGCCACTTCGTCAGCACTACTTAAAAAGTTACCCGCATGCAGCTGAATAAGCTCACCCGGTGCCAGCAGCGCCTGACTCTGGCTGAGTTGGTTATTTTGCAGCAGCGCCTGTTGCAGCGCCGATAAGCTCAACTGATAAGCAGCCAGGCGCGTTGGATCAAGCCGCACCAGCACCTGCTGTGCCGCCCCACCAATATTGTAAATATCGCGACTGCCCGGCACTTGTTGCAGCTGCTCTTCCAGCCCTTTGGCGGCTGAAGTTAAGTCGGCGGGGGTGACTTGTGGGTTTTTACTCCACAAAGTCACGGCAAATACCGGCACATCGTCGATGCCTTTGGGTTTGATCAGCACCGGGCCAATACCGCTATTGGCTGGCTGCCAATCGGCTTTGGCATAAAAAGCGTTATAGAGCCGCACCAAAGCATCGGTGCGGGGCTCACCCACTTTAAACTGCACTGTGAGTACTGCGCGGCCCGGCTCAGAGACCGAATACAAATGCTCTACACCGGCAATTTCGGCAATAATTTTTTCCGCCGGTATCGCCACCTGCTGCTCCACCATTTTGGCGGACGCGCCAGTGTAAGGAATAAACACATTGGCAAAAGTTACTTCTATTTGTGGCTCTTCTTCGCGGGGTGTTACCAGCACCGCAAAAAGCCCCAGTAAAAAACCAACCAAAGCCAATAAAGGGGTAATTTGGTTTTGTTTAAACAGTGCCGCTAAGCGGCCGGAAATACCTAAGCTGCTCATTGTTCACTCCGGCTTTGCTGCAGCTGTTTTGCCAGCTGCGCTTGCGCATCTGTAGCAATTTCAGCACCCGCTGTTAAACCTGAAATCAGCCGATAGCTTTGGTTATTCAGCTGTTGTAACCGCACCGGCTGTAGCAGCACTTCGTTGCCTTGTTTTAGCCAGACAGCACTGACTTCACCCCGCCAGAGCACAGCAGCAGCGGGAATAACAAGTTGTGTTTGTTCGGCGGTTTGTAAGCGCAGCCGCACCCAGCTGCCCGGCAATAACAGCTGCTTGCTGTAATCGGCTTTTGGTAGCTCTAAACGCAATAAAAAACTATGGCTTTGACTATTGGCTTGCGGCGCGATGCGAAGTTCGGGTTTGCCAAGTGCCAGCTTTGTGCCGTCACCCAGCAGTAACTCTGCATTGCCACTTTGTTGTGCTGCGTTGAGCTGGCTTTGTGGCAACTGACTGACCAGCCGTAAATGCTCCAGCGACAACCCTTTGAGTAAAGCTTTACCCGGCACTGCCAGTTCACCAATCTCAACAAATCGTTGTTGCAAAATGCCGCTGTAGGGTGCCCGTACCACAGTTTGCTCCAGCTGCTCGTTTGCTTCAGCAACAGCGGCATTGGCCTGATCCAGCCTTGCTTTGGCGGCTGAATAGTTGGCCTGGGCTAGATCTAATGCGGCTTTGGCGACCAGACCTTTACTATGAATATCTTGAACGCGCGCCAGCTCTTTTTGCTGTTCGTCAAAACGGCTTTGTGCTTCTGTCATGGCTCCTTGCGCTTTATGCAGCCGGGCTTTTTGTTCAGTGTCGGTAAAACGCACCACCACGGCACCTTGCGGCACAAAGTCGTTGACATCAAAAGGTAATTCAACAATACGGCCCGACGTTTGCGCCGAAACCGTGGCCTGAGAAACAGCTTCTACCACGGCTGGTAGTTCCAAATATTGTGGCGCTTTTTCAGTACTCAGCTGCAACCAGTCGGCAGCTGCAATGTTTTGTGCAAACAGCAGACAAAACCCTAAAGATAACGGCAACTTCAGCATGCAAAACTCCAGGATCCGGCCAACCGGATTACATTAGATTAAACTGATATAAGTATATATTAGAAAGTTCTAATTAGAAAGCTGCCTGCCATCAACGTTTCTGCAATCAAGCGGGGCTTTGTGCAAAATAACTGCCACTGCGCAAAACTCACAGCGTCAGGAATATTAGAAACTAACAAAACATATTGATAAAACAAGCTATTTAACCCTGACGCTTCGTCAGAACCTGCAAAGTAAACGGCTTAAATAACAGCAATAAATGCAGACTCAACCCATACATATGTAGCTACAGCACAAAGCCATTCCGCTTCAGCACAAGCGCTGGCATAATCCGCACCTTTGTATGCGCCGTCACTGGCAGCTACGCAAGCTGGCCTCACCTTAGTGGCCGTTTTTTTGTGATGTTCTGAAGTGTGGATTTGCTGTGGAATTATTAAAAATCGACTGTTTAGGCAAACAATTGCGACTGGAAGGTTCGATGGCTGGCTGGCAGCAGTTGTTCTGGGACAGGCAGCTTGTATCTCAACTACCCGCCACTGCAGAAGAACAGCAAACACGCGCCCATCAGTTTGAGTTGCTGGCTAAATCACAACTTGACGAAGCAACAGGAATGCCGCTGCCGGAAGAAGGCAACGACACTAGCCAACTCATTGATATCAAATTAGAAACTGAAGTGTGTTGGCAGCCGTTTTTGTTCAAGTACCGGCTATTTGTGAATAACGAACTGCAAAGTTCCGGTGAGCGCAACAGCAAAGATATTGAGCGGCAACAGCCTGAATTAACACCGGAAAAACCAAAACAACAAAGCTGGCTAGGTTTAGCTTCTTTAGGTTTTAAGCTGTTTAAAAGTGCCAAAGTGATTAAAGTGGTGCTGGCCGGTGCCAGTGTGGCCGCTTATTCCTGGTTGTTTTCGTTGCAATTTGCTCTGGCACTCTTGGCATGTCTGGTGTTTCACGAATATTGCCATATCCGTGCCATGAAATATTTTGGTATGAAGACCAAAGGCATTTACCTGATCCCATTTTTGGGTGGTCTGGCACTGTCAGACGAAAAAATTAATACCCGCTGGCAGGACGTGGTGATTTCCATTATGGGCCCCACTTTTGGTTTGCTGCTCTCTATCGCTTGCCTTGTGGCCTATTGGCTGACCGGCAATATCTTTTTTGCCGGCCTCGCCACTTTTAATGCCTTGCTGAACTTATTTAACCTGCTGCCGGTATTGCCGCTGGATGGTGGCCATATTCTGAAAAGTATCAGCTTTTCAATGAATAGCATTATTGGTTTGGTTGGCACAGTGGCCGGTGCTTTATTGGGCGTTTATGTCAGTTACAGCCTCGGCCTCGCGCTGTTTGGCTTTTTATTGTTGGTGGGCAGTTTAGAAATAGTGTTTGAATGGCGAAGCCGTCATCAAAGCCACCTACTGCCGCTGGACAGATACGGCCAGTGGTTTTCGGCCATCTGGTATCTGCTGACGGTGGGCTCACTGATTGGCATTATCTGGTATTTCGCCAAGTCAGGTGACGATATGCTGGCGCTGCCACTGAAGATTTTACAAAGTTAAGCAGCAAACCGGGCGCTGCCGCTAGCTGCGCCCGATTTATCCTCAGCGAACAAAAGCCTCTGCTTCTGCCGGCGTTAAATGGCGATATTCACCTTCAGCTAAGGTGTTGACATCAAGCACAAAATCACCAATTTTTTCGCGGTGCAGTTTTTCTACTTTATTGCCAATAGCAGCAAACATCCGTTTCACCTGATGATAACGGCCTTCGTGAATGGTTAATAAACATTCCTGAGGGTGAATAATTTCCAGCTCTGCTGCTTTGGTCAGATGTTTTTCACCCCGCAACATCACGCCTTCAGCGAATAATTGGATGGCCGATTCATCAACCGGATCGGCCAGCCAGGCGCGGTAGGTTTTGGCACATTCATGTTTAGGCGAACTGATTTTATGTGACCACTGGCCGTCGTCAGTGATCAAGAGCAAACCTGTGGTATCCAGATCCAGCCGGCCAACGGTATGCAGTTTGTCGAGTCTGGGTTCATCCATTAATACAAAAACAGTATTGTGATCAGGATCGTCAGTAGAACACACATAACCGGCCGGTTTATGCATCACAAAATAACGTGGGCCTGTGAGTTCCAGCGCTTCACCTTCAAGCTCAACTTGTTGTTCAGGCTTTAGCTGAGTGGCGGGTTGTTTACACAGTTGCTGATCGACCAGCACCAGGCCCTGACGGATCAGTTTACCGGCCTGGCTGCGGGTCAGGCCGGTACAATCACAAATAAATTTATCTAAACGCATAACAAGGCTCTGACAAAAAGAGGCTAGTGTAACGGGCTCATCCGGCAGGCTCAACCACTCAATAACCAGGGTGCTGCTATTGTGATTTTAAACCGTACAGTTCCAGCCGCGCAGTCCAGAATTCCTGTTTTGGCAGCTGCTCTATGGCTTTATCAAAAGCCGGCAACACCGACTGATAGTGGTGAGTAAATAACAACTGACGTTTATAAGCAGGGTAAGGTTCACCCACTATGCGCAGTTTGCCGAGGTAATGTTGTTGCCGTCCGTAATATAAAAAACTGGATCTGGTGATCAGCACATGATCGACATTGCGCTCCAGCAAACGCGCCAGATTTTCTTTATCAGACTCAGCGTCCAGCCGTGTCACTCTGTGCTGTTGCACCATTTCATTCACGCCAGGGTAACTGTAACCCCGTAAAGCGCCAACAGTGCTGCCCGCCAGGTTTGCCAGCAGGCTTAAATCACCGTTAAATTCACTGTGGCTAACAAACACATCCCTATCGACAAACAGCACTGAAGACCATAAATAAGGCTGAATTTTATTGCTGAACCAGGCCGGGTTGGCCCACAACACTATGGTTGGCTCGTGCTGTTCTAAACGGGCATTTAATAAATGTCGGGGTAAGTGTTTGTATTGCAGATGATATTCGCCACCCAGCTGTTGTTGCAGTGCCCGCACTAAATCGTAATTCAGCCCGGTTTCTGCTTCGGCGTTAATCACAAAAGGGGGTGAGCTATGGTAACCGTACAAGGTCAGGTTAGTGGCAGCCCATAACCAGGGGCAGCCTAAACAACAACAGAGCAAAATTAATTTGATGGCCATGATTTACCCCTGATACAACCCCGCCTTTAACCTTAGCGCAGCCTTGCTAAAAATGAAGCCCAACCTCTGTGATTGTTATGCCGCAGACATCAATAAAGTCAACACATTAAATTAACATATTGCGACCAGTAACCGGCTTGCCGGTCAGATTGACTTATACAACAAGCTGCAGCGGGCAGCATTGTTGTTTAAATCATGCCGCCAAAGCCTGCAGCACTAAGCGGTTCGGGCTTACTGCGTTTTAACTTTTCTGTTGCACCGGTCAACTATTTTGGTTGCAATAGACGGGTAAATTCCTCTACATTGCTGCAGCAAATAATTATTAGAACTATTAACTTCACCTCGGGACTATCATGAGCAATACCACTACGGCCCGCGGCAGCTGGGGCTCCCGCATCGGTTTTATTCTGGCAGCTGCAGGTTCAGCCGTCGGTCTTGGCGCAATCTGGAAATTCCCTTATGTCGCTGGCGCCAATGGCGGTGGTGTATTCCTGTTGGTTTATCTGGCTTGTGTGTTTTCTGTTGGTGTTGTGATGATGCTGGCCGAAATGATGATTGGCCGCAGCGCGAAAAAATCGGCCACTTCTGCTTACCGTGCTTTAGGTAAAAGCAACTGGCATCTGGCGGGGTGGATTTCCGTACTTTGTGTGTATTTAATTCTTGGTTTTTATTGTGTGGTCGGTGGCTGGACCATTGCTTACATAGTGGAGGCGGTCAAAGGCGACATTCTCACCACAGATGCCAAAGTGCTCAGTGATACCTTTACCCACTTTATTGCCGACCCTACAGCGGCCTTAATTTACACCGCAGGCTTTATGAGCATTACTGCTGCCATTGTGATTGCCGGCGTGCAGTCTGGTATTGAACGTATCTGTAAGGTGTTGATGCCGGTGCTGTTTGCGCTGATGTTGTTTATGGTATATCGCAGCCTGACGTTACCAGGCGCCATTGAAGGTGTGATGTATTTTATTACGCCGGACTGGAGCAAACTGTCGATTAAAATGGTGCTGGACGCTTTAGGTTTAGCGGTGTTTTCGTTGTCTGTTGGCGCTGGTTTAATGATTGCGTATGGCTCTTATTTAAGCGCTGAAACCAAGGTGGTGAACGCAGGTTTATGGATTGCCGGCCTTGCCACTATGGCGAGCGTACTGGCTGGTTTAATGATTCTGCCTGCCGTGTTTGCATTTAACGTGGACCCGGCAGCAGGCCCAGGCCTGACCTTTATTACCATGCCGGCGCTTTTTGCCCAAATGGCGGGTGGCCAGATTTTAGCTTTGGTGTTCTTTTCATTGTTGTTATTTGCCGCTGTCACCTCCTCTATTTCTATTCTGGAACCAGCAGTTGCTTTTCTGATTGACGAATACGGCCTGGCACGTAAAACCGCCACTATCATCGTCAGTGTCAGCAACTATGTGATTTTGGGCATTCCAGCCGCTTTATCTTTTGGCGCTATGTCCGAAGATATGAAAATTTTTGGCAAAACCCCTTTTGATTTAATGGATTTTGTGGCGTCGAATTTACTGATGCCTCTAGGCGGCATGTTGGCGGCGGTTTTTGTTGGCTGGCGCATTTGGCCGGAAATCCGCACTGTACTGGCTGGCGAAATGAATAAAAGCATGTTGCACTGGTACCGGCTGATGGCTGCGATAGTGGCACCGCTGTTAATCGCGATCGTGGCTTATATGACCATTAAAGGTTAATTTGATGCCTTGTTACTGAGTCTGCAATCTGAGGCTCAAGTAAAAAACCACCTCCATAGGAGGTGGCTTTGCAAAAGGCCCCCTAGAAGGGGGCTAGTTTAGCGTGATTCCATATCCAACAGCATTTGCCGCTCTTCGTCTTCGCGAGCTACTTTGTCTTGATGCCTCACATATCGTCTGATTATTTCTTCGTTCGCACCCACTGAATCTACAAAATATCCGCGTTGCCAAAAATGATTTCCCCAAAGTTTTTTCTTTCTCAAATGCGGGAATTTGTTGAACAGCCTTATTGCTGTTCTACCTTTGAGTACACCCATCAGTTCCGACACGCTTACATTTGGCGGCGTTCTGACAACCAAATGTACATGGTCTATCTGCACATTCAGCTCCACTACTTTGCATTTTTTCATCGAACAGTATGCATAAATGCTTCGGTATAACTCTTTACCTAAATTGCCGGTCAAAATTTTGAATCTATACTTTGGCGTCCAAACGATGTGATACTGACAACGATAGAATACGTGTGATGCGGATTCATATCTGCTCATGCTATTTACTTCCTCATTTGCTGGTTACAAACGGGTCGCAGTATCTAGCATGGGCTTTCTTTAGGCATAGCCCCAGAGCCGATCACCACCTCCATAGGAGGTGGTTTTAAATTGACAATAAAGGGCATTCACCAGAATACGGCTGGAACCCTGGAAATAACCACGAAATACCGGGTTGTCGACCATGGCAATCACCCTGCCTTTCCCCAGGTTTTGTGCCAACAGGCCAGGGCTTTCACTGATTTGCCCCGCAAGCTCAGGGGCAACAAAACCAGCCAGTTGCTTGCCACTACGGTAAGTGCCCACTGTGACAAAATCTTTGTCCGCCGCTTTTAACAGCATTAAGTCATTTTTAAACACCGGCAATTCGGCGCCTGGCAAACCAAAACTGAGCGGATGGCTCACATCCAGTTCCAGTTGAAAAATGGCACCGGCAATACGTTGTTGCCCGGCCAATTTTTCTTTGTCCTGGTAACGCAGCTCATCAAGTTTCACCAACTGCTCCAATTCATCTTTAGCAGCAACTGTGCTGGCCAGCCAACCCTGTTTGGCAACAAACTCCAGCGCCGATTTTTGTGCCCACAACACGCCACCTGCTTTGATCCAGGCTTCCAGCTTATTGATATCACTGTCTTTCCAGCTCTGATATTTACCATCAGGCAATAAAATATGGCTGTAACGGCTTAAATCTATCTGACCCAGCCTCGCGGGTTCAACCAGACTCGGCGACACGCCGGCCAGCCGCTCCAGATTAAACCACAGCTCCCCTGCTTCACTGGAGTTGACGCCAGGCCCTGCCATCAGCAGCACTGTTGGCAATTTTAACGGCAGCATCAGATTACTGCCCAAATCCTGCCCCATTGGGGTTAAGCCTGAGCTGATTGCCTCCAGCGCCAGCCCATGTTGCTGCTGTGCTTGTTGCAACAGGCTAAACCAATCGCCTTGTTGCAAACCGGCCGGTAGCAACACAGTGCCGGCAGCAAAGTTCTGCACCCCTTCGCTGCTTTGCGCACTAAAAGCCCGGGTTGCTGCCCGCAGTTGTAACCCTTTTGCCAGCAACTGCTGCACCAGCACAGGCGCTTGCTGTTCGTTCCAGCGAATGGCATAGGCATAAGCACCTGCTGCGACCGGCGCTATGGCTGGCGTAACCTGCTGCCAGGCGGTGCTGCTCAGGCCAGAAGGCTTTTTACGGCTGGCGATAAAACTAATGTTATAGGCATAAGGCAAAGTCCAGGCCGACACATCATAAAAGGTGTTGTCACGGAAATTGGTTTCGGTGCTGAACGCCGCTTTTAACAAACGGTATTGCTGTTGTTTCAGTGGCACAAAATAACTCTGGCCAGCCGGAAATTGTTGCTCGCCCTGACTGAAATCTTCGGTCAGCGCATAAGCTTTGATTTGATGTTGTGCCAACAGCTGTAATAAATCCTGCAACCGGCTTTGGTCGGTGCTGTCGGTGAGCAGATAACCCTGCACCGGATCATCTGCCGCCAGCTTTTCACTGTCGCGGAAAAACTGTTGTTGCCATTGTTGCAACTGCGCTTTATGCGCAACAGCGCCTCTTAATGTTGATAAAGAAGTCAGCAATTGATTTTCAATAGTGGTGGCGAAACTTAAAGGGCCGTTGATGCTGTCCTGCAAATGACCGCGGCTGCTGGCCTGCTCAAACAGAATGCCGACTGAACCGTGAATATCGGGATAAGTCGAGCCTTTGCCGATATAAAAGTCGTCAAAACTTTCTTCGGTAAAGTACAACTTCCCTTTGTTATCAAACGCTTTTGCATGATACTGCGCCAGCAAGGCTGTCAGTTTGTAGTTTTCATCCGGCGTGGCCGGGTTATTGCGGCTGGGAATACCTGGCTGGAAAAAATAACTGCTGTTAGTGCCCATTTCATGAAAATCGCCCAGCACCTGCGGCAACCAATGATGAAACTGGTGAATACGGGCGCGGCTTTCCGGATGTTGCAGCGGCAACCAGTCGCGGTTTAAGTCAAACCAATAATGGTTTGGCCGGCCATTGGGCCAGGGTTCGACATGCTCACGATGTTGTGGGTCGGCAACAGGATTCAGCCCCTGATGCATATTGGCCCAGTTAGCAAAACGGTCATGTCCGTCCGGGTTCAGGCTGGGTTGCAACAGAATAACAGCCTGCTCCAGCCATTGTTTTACTTCAGGGCTGTCACTGCTCAGCAGATAATGCGCCAGCTGCAGGGCGGCATTGGCACCGCTGGGTTCATTACCATGAATGCTGTAACCCAGCCAAATCACCAGCGGCAGTTGCTTGTCGGCTTTTTGCTCTCCACGCACCACAGCCAGATGCTGCAAACGAATTTGTTCCAGCTTCGCCATATTGGCTGGTGAACTCAGCACCAATTGCAACAGCGGGCGCTGTTCATGAGTACGGCCTATCACTTGCAGTTGCGCTCTATCCGGCTGACTTTTCGCCAGTTCACGGAAATAATATTCAATCTGGTCGTGACGCACATGCCACTGGCCCGGGGCAAAACCTAAAAATTGCGCCGGACTCGGTACTTCAGTGCTGTCGTTTGCAAAACTAATGGCAGAACAACTGCTGAATATCAGCGCTAATGCAAAGCTGGTGAGTTTTTTCATGCTGACTCCTGTTACTTCAGCATCACCTTAACAATAAAGATTGCGATTGCTCAAGCGGGGTTGGCAGGGCTGCGCCCAAGGAGTATCATAGCCATTAACCTAGTAATTTAGTCAGGTACTAAGCAATGATTCATATTTCAGAAGCTGCGCAAGCGCACTTTGTTAAGTTGTTGGAAAAACAGGCAGCCGGCACCAATATCCGGGTGTTTGTCGTCAATCCTGGCACGGCGCAGGCGGAATGTGGTGTGTCTTATTGCCCTGTTGATGCTGTGGAAGAATCAGATTTAAAAGTCGCTTTTAGCGGTTTTTCTGCGGTGATTGATGCTGACAGTAAGCCCTTTTTAGTTGAAGCTGAAATCGATTTTGTCACCGATCAGATGGGTTCGCAGCTGACGTTAAAAGCGCCGAACGCCAAAGTACGCAAGGTCAATGACAACGCCCCGCTCAAAGAAAGAGTGCAATACGTGATTGACGCCGAAATTAACCCACAGCTTGCCAACCATGGCGGCCGGGTTTCTGTGGTTGAATTGACCGAAGAAGGTGTGGCTGTGCTGCAATTTGGCGGTGGCTGCAACGGTTGTTCTCAGGTGGATTTAACCTTAAAAGAAGGCATTGAAAAAGAACTGCTGAACCGCTTTAGCGGTGAGCTGGCAGGCGTAAGGGATGTCACAGACCACCAGCGTGGCGAACATTCTTATTATTAAGCGCCATCAATGCGTATGCGGTTAAAACTGCCAACGGCTGCCCAGTGCGGCCGTTGTTTTATCTGGGGCATGGCCGGGTTCTGGCTGCTGTTGCTGGTATTTCTGTTGTTACCGTCAGAACCACTCTGGTTATTACAAGCTGTGATTGGGCTATGGCTGGTTAGTTTTATCATCACTTTTGGCAGTTATTTATTGTTGTTGCTGCGCCGTATTGGCCTTTTGCCCGCAGACCCATAGTTTTAAGGAGCTCATCATGCGTTGTCTGTTTTTGTCTGCCTTGCGCTTTATCTTCAACACGGCATTTGTAATCACAGCTTTCACTATCACAGCGCTCAGCACAACAGCACAGGCCGCTATTATTCTGCAATACCATCATGTGGCAACCAACACACCAAAAACCACCAGCGTAACCCCAGCCGAATTCCGCCAACAGATGCAGCTGCTCAAAGAGCAAAAAATGAAAGTGGTGAGTCTGGAAAGGTTGATTAAGCAACTTAAAGCCGGCGAGCCGCTGGCCGACGACGAAGTAGCCATTACCTTCGATGATGGTTTTGAAAATGTTTTTACCAACGCCCGCCCTATTTTGCGGGAGTTTGGTTACCCCTACACCATGTTTTTAGGCCCGGCGTTAATAGACCGCAAAGAAGGCCCGGTACTGAGTTGGCAACAAATCCAGACCATGCATAACGAAGGGGTGATTATTGCCAACCACAGTTCTTATCATCACCGACTGGCGGTTCCCAATAAAGGCGAAAGCAAAAGCCAATGGCGGCAGAGGGTAAAAGCCGACATTCTGCTGGCCGAACAACAGCTGGAAGAAAAACTGGGCGTGCGCCGCCAATGGCTGGCTTACCCTTATGGCGATTTTAGTGCTGAGCTGGAAGCTTTAGTGACTGAACTGGGTTTTATTGGTATTGGCCAGCAATCCGGCGCTGTTGGCCCTGGCGTGTCACTCACCCGCATTCCACGTTACCCATCGTCCAGTCAGTTTGCCGCTATCAAACACTTTGGGCCAAAGTTAAAAACACTGGCTTTGCCGGTGACAGATTACAGTGGCGCTGATCCGGTCAGCAAAACCAATCCGCCCAGCCTGAAGTTAACCGTAGATGCCAAAGACTTTAAAACGGCGCAGCTAAACTGCTTTTTTAATGGGGAAGCGATACCACTGCAGTGGCTGAACGACAGCACTTTTGTTGCCAAAGCAAAAGCGCCGCTGAAACTCAGTCACAACAGATACAACTGCACTGCGCCCAGCTTAAGTAAAAAAGGGTATTTTTACTGGTTTTCACAGCCTTGGGTTTTTATTCAATAAACCCCTGTTTTTGACTCGATAAAACGCAAACTATTTCAGCTTCGCCATCACCAGCGGGAAGTCTGCCAACAACATGGTTTTGCTGACTAAGGGCACCTTACCTGGCGCCAGTTCAGGTTTAAACACAGCTACCAACTGCGCATCCGGGTTGATAAGCACTATCGATGCACTGTGATCGACCAGATAATCCGGCTCTGTGGTGCTGCTGATGGCATACATCAAGCCCAAATCGCGGACAAAAGGAAATAACTGATCATGGCTCGCGGTCATGCCTGTGATGGCAGGTTGCTGAAAATACCCCACATAACTATTCAGCTGGCTGATGGTGTCACGCTGTGGATCGGCGGAAATAAACCAGATGGCAAGCTTGCTGCCTGCCGGCAACATCTGCTGTAACTGGGCATAAGCGCCGGACAAGGTGGCCATGGTCATAGGGCAAATATCAGGGCAGTATGTGTAACCGACAAAAGCCAACGTCCATTGACCGCGTAAATCCTGACGGCCCAGCGTTTTTCCCGAATGACTGCTTAACTTAAACTCTTGTAAATCACGGGCTTTTGGATACACCAAAGCCGAAGCCGGCTCGTCCACTGTTTGTAAATGCTGATAACTAAAGATACCGGCCAACATCACCAGTATCAGCAACAACGCCACGCCAATTTTTTGTATCTTCACAACTTCATTCCCTGCATCAATTCAGTGCTGAATAAGCTGTCCATTTTAAATAATGGTCAACCATCAGCAGCAAGAATAACAACATCAGATGCACAATGGAAAACCTGAATGTTTTGATGGCGGTATCTGCTTTGGCATGAAATTTCAACTGCCAGGCCCAGGCCATAAACCACAGGTTTAATAGCACAGTACCAGCCAGATAAATCACCCCTGTCATGCCCATCAGATAAGGCAATAAACAGACTAAAAATAGAATCAGCGTATATAGGAAAATGGCCGTTTTGGTAAATTCAATGCCGTGGGTCACTGGCAACATCGGCATATTCACTTTGGCATAATCGTCGCGCCTGTGAATGGCCAGCGCCCAGAAATGCGGCGGCGTCCAGGCAAAAATAATCATCACCAGTAACAAAGGTTCAGCGGCAATTTCGCCTGTCATGCTGGTCCAGCCCAGCAGCGGTGGCATCGCCCCCGCCAGACCGCCAATCACAATATTCTGTGGTGTTGCCCTTTTTAAATACAAGGTGTAGACCACGGCGTAACCAAACAAACTGGCCAGCGTCAGCCAGGCGGTTAGCGGGTTCACCATGCTGTACAACAACACAAAACCGCTAAATGCCAAAACACCGGAAAAGATCACCGCTTTTTCAGCGCTGATACGGCCACGTGCCACAGGCCTGTGGTGAGTGCGCGCCATTTGGGCGTCAATCCTCTGATCCAGCACATGGTTCAGTGCCGCTGCAGCTGATGACAATAAACCTATACCCAAAGTGCCACACAACAACAAATCAATCGAAGGGAAACCAGGTTGCGCCAGCAACATGCCCACCCAGGCCGTTAACAACAGCAGCGCCACCACTTTGGGTTTGGTCAGCTGATAATAATCACGCCACACCAACTGCCAGCCACCGGCTCTTTGAATCGTTTTAATCTGGGTCATCATGACCTCCTTTGTTGTTGTAACCGCACACAAATCAGCGTCAGCACCATCAGCAGGTTGGCGGCCACAAAGTTATGCGCCACCGCATTGCCAAGGGGCAACAACCACCAGATATTGGCCACCCCTAAACTAAATTGCAGCAACAACAAAGCACCCAACAGCAGCGGCATTCTTGCCATGCCGATGTGCTGGCGTTGTTGCCATAACCGCAGCGCAAACCAGCCAACCGCAAGCAGGGTCAGCACTGCGCCAATACGATGGCTGATATGAATGGTTTGCCGCGCTTCTGCGCTCATCACGCCAAACTCGTAATTGTCGTGCCCCAGATGTAAATCAAAAGCCTCGGGGAAATTCAGTTGTTGTTGCCAGCCGCTGTGGCATATTGGCAATTCCACACAGGCCATGGCGGCATAATTGGCCGAAGTCCAGCCGCCCAGCGCAATTTGCCCCACTAAAATCAGCAGCACCAGCCAACCTGCGCGTACCAGACTTGCCGGTGCCTGATATTCGGCAAGCTCCGGCCTGAGTTGTTTTGATAGCTTCCAGCGATACAACATCAACAGCGCTAATAAACTAAAACCACCCAATAAATGCCCCATCACCACCAGCGGGAATAAATTTAATGTGACGGTCCACATGCCAAGCGCAGCCTGAAATACCACCAGCGCTAACAGAGCGCTTGGCAATGCTGTGACTTTTTGTTGTAAACGCCAGCTCAGAAAAAAGATGGCAGCTATGAGTAAGCCCAAAGTGCCGGCAAAATAACGGTGCACCATTTCATTCCAGGCTTTGTGTGCTTCCACCGGACGTTCGGGAAAACGGGCTTCGGCGATAGCCACATGGGTTTCGTGCTGAGGGACTTTCAGAAAACCATAACAACCGGGCCAGTCCGGGCATCCCAGACCTGCGTCGGTTAATCGGGTATAAGCCCCAAGAATAATCACCAGCATGGCCAGAACTATGGCGGCGCTCACCAGCATTCTTAAAATTTTCATACCGGCCCCCGGTCAAATTTCATCAGCTTCTGCAAATCGGCCATCACTGCTTTGCCCGTTAACGGCAGCTGTTGTAAATCCTGTGGCATGGCATATTGCAGCAAGGCCAAACCCTGATGTTCCACCAACACCAGCTGACCTTGCAGATTGTTATTTTCACCTTGTTGAAACTGTATCGGCGCTTTTAGCTCTGTAGGCGCCTGAGCGCCAATCACCCACAAAGTCAGCTGTTGTTGTTTGCGGCCAAGCGCAGTATGGATTTGTGTCATCAGCCGCAGGGTTTGCTGACAGTCGCTGTTACAGGGAGTCGGCGCCAGATACACCAAACGCCAGTGTGGTTCTGACGCAGGTACCTCAGGGAGCAGCTTAATTTCTTCGGCCAGCCACAGGCCTTTACTGCTGGCACCTGCCGAAAACCAGCCTTGCGTTAACACCAGTTGCGCCAAAGCAACAGGCAGCAGACAGCAAAGTGCAAACAACCAGATAAACTTCTTTTTTGGCATTCAGGCATCCCTCTGATAACTGGCGGCCATGGCCACAATGACCACCGCGATCGCTAATAACAACCACTGCACTGCATAAGCACTGTGTTTTTCCGGTGGCAGTACCACGGCTTTGTAATGATGAATAAAAGGGGTTTGTTGTTGATAAAACACACCACTAAACAGCGGTTGGCCAAGCTGAGCTTCCAGCGTCTGTGGTTCCACTGTTTGTAAGCGCATGGGCCACTCACCCTGATCTTCGAGGTTTTGCCCAAGCCGCAACCCGGCCAATTTGGTGCGTAACACACCATCCAGCACAAATTCAGCGGGCACACTAATTTGTGGCAACTGGCTACGCTCTGCCGGCGCTGCCACCCAGCCGAGGTTGACCAGTAACACTGGTGTGTTGTGGCTGAGCTGGACCGGCACTAACACGTCGTAACCGGCCTTGCCCTGCCAGATTTGGTTATCTATCAGCCAGACAAAAGGCGCTAACCAATGCGCAACACCTTGCAACGGCGCACCGTCAATGTCTTCGGAAGATTTTTGATAAGCGACAGGCCAGGACAAAGGCCCTTGTTGCTGCCAGCTTTGAATTTGCTGAAGTTGTGCTTCTTTTTCGGCAGATCTTTGCCATTGCCACCAGGCCAGCTTGATTAACAATAAAAAAGCAGCCAGAGTAATCAGCACTAACCACCAACGCAGTATAAAGATCTGATTAAACAAGCGGATCTGCATCTGCATCTCCGTCAAACTGAGGTTGTATGCTGGTCAAACTGATACTCATAGCGTTACTGCTCTTTATCGTTTTTAACCTGTTCCGCGCTTTATGGCTGATGCTGAAAAATGATCCGGATAAAGTCAGCATGTCAAAATATCTGGGCCGGCGCGTGTTATTTTCCGCCATTGTGATGGCGCTGCTTATTCTGGCGCTGGCGATGGGCTGGATAAGCCCACATCAACGCCCTTATTAACTTCCCCAAACTTTCCCAAGAGCCCTGAGGCTGTCAGGCTTCCCAAACAAGATAGCTGGCCGCTTTATGCAGCCAGCTTTATTGCTTATAAAACGTACACAAAGACAAATAAACATAACCAGACCACATCAACAAAATGCCAATACCAGGCCGCCGCCTGAAAGGCAAAATGGTTGTGGGCGCTAAAATGGTTTTTCAGCAAAATCCGAAGCAAAATCACCAGCAGGAAAATGGCACCTAAAGTGACATGCATACCGTGAAAACCGGTCAGCAGGAAAAAGGTATTGCCATAAATACCTGAATCGAGTTTTAAACCCAGGTCACGGTAAGCGTGGATATATTCATAAGCCTGACAAGCCAAAAATGCTGCGCCCAGTAAAACCGTTAAAGTCAGCATTAACTTCAACTGCACCCGTTTGCCTTGCTCCAGCCCGACATGAGCAAAGTGCAAAGTGACCGAAGAAGTGAGCAGAATTAAGGTGTTATAGAGAGGCAAACCCTGCCATGGCATCGCTGTGGTTTCGGTGCCACCCGGCGTTTTGATCATAGGCCAGTGCGCGCTGAAATCAGGCCATAAGATCTGCGCCGTCATGGCATTGTTGCTGGCGCCATCCAGCCAGGGCATAGCAATCATCCGGGCGTAAAACAAAGCACCAAAAAAAGCACCAAAAAACATCACCTCAGAAAAAATAAACCAGCTCATGCCTTGCCGGAATGACCGGTCCATTTGTTTGCTATATAAACCATGCATGGATTCATCAATGACATTGCGAAACCAGCCAACCAGCATAAACAACAACACTGCCACGCCGGCCAGCAGCAGATAACCACCATAACCTTCTTTATTTTTGGTCACTTCATTAACAAAGTTACCGGCACCAAAAGCAATCATAAAAAGCGCCACGGCCCCGACTATGGGCCACGGGCTTTGTTCAGGTACATAATATTTTTCGTAAGCTTTACTCATCATTGCCCCCTGTTGGGATCAGGGCTGCCACGGTTTCAGCTTTTGCATGTTTTGTCATGTCATACAGCGTGTAAGACAAAGTAATGGTGCTGAATTGCTCCGGCAGAGCAGGATCCACATAAAATTGTAATGGCATCAGTAGTTTCTGACCTGCAGTCAGAACCTGTTGGTTAAAGCAAAAACATTCCATTTTATTAAAGTACAAAGCGGCCTGGCCCGGTGACACCGAAGGCACTGCCTGCCCAGTCATAGTGCCTGCTGTCGGGTTTTGCGCTTCGTAATACACCAGTTTGATTTCACCCGGATGCACCACGATTTTTTGCGTTTGTGGTGCAAAAAGCCAGGGCATATCGGCATTGGGCCTGGCCAGAAATTCAATAGTGACAGTCCTTTTGGCATCAACAACGGCCTTTTCGGCAGTTGCCGCCATGGTGCTGGTTTTGCCGTTAATGCCGGTTAAATCACAAAACACGTCGTATAGCGGCACCAGCGCAAAACCAAAACCAAACATCAGCGCAGTTGCCAACAACAGACGTTTAATCAAAGGTCGGTGATCAGGTTGCCGCTGCATCAGACTGCTCCTATTTCACTTCCGGTGGTGTCGTAAAGCTGTGATAAGGCGGTGGTGACGATAAAGTCCACTCCAGCCCTTCAGCCCCTTCCCACACCTGATCCGTTGCTTTTTCACCACCTTTAATACATTTCACCAGCACCCAGACAAACAACAGTTGTGACAAGCCAAAGGCAAAGCCACCGATACTGATAAAGGCATTAAAATCAGCAAATTGCAGCGCATAGTCCGGGATCCTTCTTGGCATGCCGGCCAAACCGACAAAATGCATCGGGAAAAACAACATATTGACGGAAATCAATGAACACCAGAAATGCCACTGCCCCAAGGTTTCGTCGTACATATGGCCTGTCCATTTCGGCAGCCAATAGTAAGCGGCAGCAATAATGGAGAAAATCGCCCCTGTCACCAGTACATAATGAAAATGCGCCACCACAAAATAAGTGTCGTGGTACTGGAAGTCAGCCGGCGTAATAGCCAGCATCAGGCCGGAAAAACCACCAATGGTAAACAGCACAATAAAGGCCAGCGCAAACATCATCGGCACTT